>SPBY01000647.1 GCA_004525825.1 Bacteroidia bacterium | reverse complement strand
GGACATTATCAGGAGGCCTTGGAGAACCTGGAAATCGCCTTGAAACTACGAAAGGAATTAAATGATCCGGTAAACGCCGGGAATGTCCTAAACCAGCAGGGCAATGTCTATGCCAGCATGAGGGATTATGATAAAGCCATTGAACTCTATTCGGAATCCGCAGAGATTATGAATACTGAGGGAAACCTTGAAGGACAGGCTATTGGATATAATAACATCGGAACCATACTGGATGAGGCGGGACGCTTTCAGAAAGCCATCGACTATTACACCCGTTCCCTGGAAATCTACAGGCAAGTAGGCAATAATGAGGGTATAGGTACAGCCTTGGGAAATCTTGGCAACTCCTATTATGGCCTGGGTGAATTTGAGGAATCAGAACACTACCAGCACCTGGCCCTTAAGATAAGCAGGGAACTTAATCTTCATGAAAACGAAATCCACAATCTGATCAACCTGTCCAATGCCCAGAATGCCATGGGAAAACTTGATTCCGCCTGGTACAATTGCAATCTGGCGCTGCAGAAAGCCACTGAAATGGACAATCCCCAGCTGGTATGGATCTCCACTCTGAATCTGGGAGATAATTTTGAAAAAAGGGGGGAATACCAGAAGGCCATTGAGCATTATGAACAGGCCCTTGCTATTGTGGAAGAGATCAGGATCTCATTAAGCGGCGAAGAGTTCAGGTCTGAATATATGGCTGCTGAAAGATTCGCTTTTGAAGGGATGATCCACCTTCTTAGCAAGCTTCATATGAGTGACCCAGGCAAAGGGTATGACCACAAAGCCTTTCTTTATGCCGAACGCAGCAAATCAAGAGCCTTCCTGGACATGCTAAGCGATTCTATTCACCCCGCTTCACTGCGGGAGGTTCAAACAGAGATTCCGGATGAGGAAACTGTCCTCCTGGAATATTTCCTGGGTGACAGCAGTTCCTGCCTCTGGGTGATCACCAACGAGGAAAATGAACTGTTCATCCTGCCCGGGAGGAATGAGTTGAAAGATGATATTGAAACCCTCCGTTTTAGCCTGACGCAGCCTGATCTCAACAACCTGGAATTCTTCTCGGAATCGGCACAGAAGCTGTATACAGTGCTGATGGAACCAGCCGCTCCCAATATGAAAAAAGCCAAGAGATTGGTGATCGTTCCGGATGGGGAACTGTTTTACCTCCCATTCGAGGCGCTGCTTATAAAGGCCCCGAAGCGGGGGAAAGACAAGGATCCGACAGCATTTTCCTACCTGGTACTTAAACATGCCGTAAGCTACGGGCATTCAGCCACCATCCTGATGAATATACCTGCCTGGATTCAGGCCGAAGGAGTCTTGCAACCCAACTTACTTGCATTCGGCGATCCGGAGTTCTCATCTCAATACAAGAGGCTGGAATACAGTGCCGCGGAAGTTGAAATGATTGCCTCTTTCTTTGACCCGTCGGCTGCAGATGTCTTTACGCAAAAAGAGGCCAGTGAACAACAGGTCAAGGCCACACCGATGGACAAATACAAGTACATCCATTTTGCTACGCATGGAATCGTGGATGAAGTGGAACCCGATTTTTCAGGCCTGGTCCTGTCCATGGACCCGGACAGAAATGAGGACGGACTGCTTCAGGCCTGGGAAATCGCAGAACTGGAAATGAATGCCGACCTGGTGGTTCTATCGGCCTGCCAGACCGGCTTGGGAAAAATGGTCCGGGGAGAAGGTCTGGTTGGGCTGACCCGGTCGATGATCTACTCAGGGGCCTCCTCTGTAATTGTAAGCTTATGGAGCGTGGCCGATCACTCCACCTCTGAATTCATGACAACGCTATACAAAAACCTGATTATCCAGAAAATAGATAAATCAGCATCTCTACAGGAAGCAAAACTCTCAATGCTCGAGGATGTGAATCTTGCACATCCCTTCTTCTGGGCGCCCTTTATCCTGATCGGCAACCGGTAAGCGATACCTAACAAACAGCCATATCCAGCGGCCAGTCCCTGGATGTACAAAACATAGATATCATGAAATCAACGAAAAGGATTGCCAGGCTTTCAACAGGTCTGATCATCTGCATGTTCACGCTTGGAATTACCGTATTGAACGGACAGGTGCTCCAAAGAACTGTGGAAGAGATGACCCACGATTCAAAAACCATTCTTTACGGGACATGCACCCGGATCGAAAGCTTATGGGATGAGAAACATGAACGGATCCATACAGAGATCCACGTACAGGCCGAAGGCTATCTGAAAGGTGCCCAGGGATCGAACATCACCATCACTGTTCCGGGAGGCCGTGTGGAAGATATCATGTACGATGTATCGGATATGCCCTCTTTCACCGAAGGAGAAGAGTGTGTTGTATTTCTGTCAAAACACTCCAGCGGGAGAAATCTG
>SPBY01000512.1 GCA_004525825.1 Bacteroidia bacterium | reverse complement strand
CCAGTCGTCCATGGTGGCATTCCTGAGGTTTATGCTGGGCATGGACTGTGCCATCTGTTTCATACCTATTTGGCTTGCCCACTCGATCCGGTTGTCCAGTGAATCCCGAAGTTCAGGTCCGGTAAAATGAGAACTGGTGCACTTCAAACCGGCATCTTCAATGATAACTTTCATTTCCGTGCCCGACATCTCATTGAGGGACTTGAAGCCGTAGCCCAGCGGTGAGCACATCTCTACTTCGGAGTAGCCCATGGCTGCCATTTTCTTTAGGGTACCGGCAAAATCACTTTGTAATTCTTTATTGATGGTCCAGATTTGGAAGCCAAATGATTTCGGTTTCGGCAATGGTCCAGAGGCAAATAGCTCAAGGGGAATACCTGATAATAATGCAGTAGATGCCACAGCGGCTCCGCTGGTCTTAAGGAAATTTCTTCGGGTGGTTTTCATAGTTTGATGAGTTGAGTAAAAGGATTAAGCAAGATAGAAAAATATCAACACCACAAACCGGAAATTTCAGGGAATTATTCCAACATTTGTAAGCATATCTGTATCCCCTTAAGCTTATGTTCAAAAATGCCATTGTTCGTATACCCTGCCCGGAAATGATTGAAGGGCTCAGCTCCGCTTCCCTGGGTAAACCAGATTATAAAAAAGCACTGGATCAGCATGCAAGCTATGTGGATGCACTCCAAAGCTGTGGCCTGGAAGTGAAAGTGCTGAAAGCTGATTCCAGGTTCCCCGATTCCACCTTTGTGGAAGATGTAGCTCTATGCACCCCCGGGTGTGCCATTGTCACCAATCCGGGAGCCCCTTCCAGGAATGGTGAAAAGCAGGAAATGGAACCGGTTCTTCAAGCATTTTATGAGCGGATGGAATCCATTACAGCCCCCGGAACCCTGGATGCAGGGGATGTAATGATGGTGGGGAAACTCTTCTACATTGGCCTTTCCAAACGCACCAACAGGGAGGGAGCAGATCAATTGATCCGAATCCTGGAACGCTACGGAATGAGCGGGTCAACAGTCCCCCTCAACGATATGCTGCATCTGAAGAGTGGGATCTCCTACCTGGAACAGAACAAACTTCTGGTCACAGGTGAGTTTAATGATCATCCTGCCTTTGCTGGTTTTCAAAAGATCGAAGTGGATCCCGATGAAGCATATGCCGCCAATTCCCTGTGGATCAACTCCGCGGTGCTGGTCCCTGCCGGATTCCCCCGAACCCTGAAAAAAATCAAGCAGGCAGGGTACCAGACCATAGTCCTTGATGTTTCTGAATTCCGGAAACTGGACGGAGGCCTGAGCTGTCTCTCACTCCGGTTTTAAGAATCCTCCGGACTTTAAAGATTGTCTATGAGGGTGATTGCCATTTCATAGCCATTGACGAAGAAGGCTGGCATTCCTTCTCTTTCCTGTCCTTTGATGGCCTCCATCTGCAGGTCTGAGCCCTCTTTGATCTTTACCCTTATGTTCATGGCTTCCTCGTTGATTTCGAACTTGGGGTACTTCACATTGGCCTTGAAGCGGTAGCTGAGATCCTTGTCCAGGGCCATCTCTACCACGATGTACTTTCCAACTATCTTCACCTCCTTAAAGTTGCCCGTTTTTGTCACAAAGAACTTATCCGAATATCCATCCTTCAGCAAGAGGGAGCTTTCCAGGTGGTTCACTTTATATATCCCGTATTTTGATTCGCTAATATTGAGAGAATGCAGGGAACCCATTTTATAATTGTCGTTATAGGATGTTGCGATATTCAGGTTGCGTGCCCCTTCTATGGCATACTTTCCGTATTTTGAAGTGAGCTCCACATCTTGAGCAGAAACAAGATTTACAGTGCTGTTGTAGCAATCCAGCCGGATGTGCCCAGATATCTTGGCATTCAGATCGGAATATTTATCCGTGAATTTGATATCGCCGGTGTTTTCAAAGGAATATTTATCGTTGTAAGCATCGATGGTGACCTTTCCCACATTTCCGGACCGGAAATCCGAATATTTGGAGACAATATCCAGATCGCCAGCGTCGCCGGTCTCTATATTGGTATTATAGAGATCAGCATCAATGTCCTTCACATTTTTAAACTCCAGGGTGCTATACTTGGCTGCAATTTTCAATGAACTATTCACTGTTCCTCCATACAATTTATCGTTGTATAAATCGAGGCTGAGACGTCCATTAATATCGTCCAGGTTTATCTCCGAGTATTTTGATTGAAGATCGAGGATGCAGGCTTCCGGAATCCACATCTCGCCCTTCGTCTTGAATTCTTTGAAGCGGAGTTTTCCTCCCCCTTTCAGAGTGATGGTTGACCTGCCCATCACCGTCTTCTTGCTGGTCCAGAATCGGTTATCAAATTCCAGGCTGCCGGTGGAGTGAGAAAATTCCAGCTTATTGATAAAATCTTCCAGTTCACGAGCTTCTTCCGCTGAATTCAGGGTAGCATCTACCGCCATCTTATACTCAACCTCAGGCTTGTCCCAGGTATGAATGATTAAATCGCAGTTATAATTATTAAAGGTGAATTTCACGCTTTCATCCACCTTGTATTTCCATTGGAAGGTCTTCTCTACTTTATTACCCTGTCCAAATCCGTCCAGGCCCATGGCCAGGAACAGGGTGAGTGCAAGGGCACTATAGAAATAAGTTTTCATTGCTTTCATAATTCTTAATTTTATTGTTTTCAAGGATAATCAATTCGAGCAGATAGATCTTCTTTTCATAGGTGTCGAAAATCGTTTGGATGACCTGCTCGTTGTATCCAAGTTCATTCAGATCTTTCAGGGTCTGCTCATATATGGTGTCGAGCTTCTGGATCTCCTCCAGCAGCTCAGAAATAATCAGATTGTCTACATGATTATAGGTCCCCGCCTCTTCGAATTTTAAGGCTACCATTGTCCGGTACTCCTTCTCCTTGCTTCCCAGATCACGATCAATGTCTGCCAGGGTAAGATTTTTGCCCGACATGCTCTCACCAATTAAGTCCCCAACCATATAACCCACACTCACCAGGATGATCACCGCTGCCGCTACGTTCCGGATACGAATCAGCATTCGCTTTCGATCCAGGCGAGATTCAGCCTGTTGGAGGCTTTTGCGAATCCCCTCCCAGATCACTTGATCCTCTGGCGTTT
>SPBY01000605.1 GCA_004525825.1 Bacteroidia bacterium | reverse complement strand
TTCGGCGGGATTGGTTTCCGAATTCGCTTCCTATGACCTGGATGCCGAATGGGCCCTGATGCAGACCCGGCTCCACGGATATGAGGCCGATCCGTTGAAGCCCCATTCCGGCAGGAGCCTTACGCTGCTCTATTACAGCTACCGGATTGCGGCCATTCTTATTCTTGGCCTTGTGTTGAGCTTTTCCTGGTTCTACCTAAGCCGAATAGCCGGAATGGAAAGGGTGGTCGCCAAAAACGAGCCGGTGGAAGTGGTGCTGGATGACGGCACCCATCTGACGGTCAACCGTAACTCCACCATTCGATATAAAAAGAAATTCATGGAAGGGGACCGGGAAGTGGTCCTCTCAGGGGAAGCATGGTTTGATGTGGCCAGGGATACCACCAGGCCCTTTGTAATAGATGCCGGTGAGGCTTTTGTAGAAGTTCTGGGGACAAGCTTCAATGTAAATGCCTACAAAGAGAATCCTGTGGTAGAAATCACTGTCGAGAGTGGCCTGGTGGCACTGAGTGCCAAAGAGGACCAGAAGGATCTTATTGTGATGAAAGCAGGAAGCGGAGGAACCTACCACAAAGAGCAGAAGGAACTGACTTTGCTTGCCTCCTCCGATCCCAACAAGATTTCATGGAAGACCAGGGACTTATACTTCGATGGTTCAAGTCTTCGCGAGGTGGCCGAACTGGTGAACAGGGTATATGGAGTAAATATAGTGATTACAAATCCCGGCCTGGCCTCCTGCGAGATTACGGTGACCTTTAAAGATCAATCCCTTGAAGCCATCCTGAAAGTACTTGAAATGACCCTTGACCTGGATATAAGCCGGTCCGGGGATGAGATCAGGCTGGATGGGAAAGGATGTAATGAATAGAGACATAAGTTGGGCCAGTTGGCTGCTTACCAGTCTGTTGTTATGGCTGTTGTGTGCGGCAGTACCTCTTGCGGCTCAGCAGGAATTACGCCCTCTTTCCCTTCATTTTGATGAGAAGCCCATGCGTGATGTACTGGACCGGATTGAGGCGCAGACGGGACTCATTTTTTCCTACAGCACCAGGTTGATTGACGAGCAGGAAACGGTGACCATTCATCTTTCGGAAGTGAGTCTGGAAGAGGCAGTGGGGGAGTTGTTTCACGACCGGGAGGTGGCCTTTGAAGTAGTGGAACGCCAGATCGTGTTAAAGAGGGCCAGACGCCCCCGGACAGAGAGGCAGACTGCTGTGTTGACTGACAGCAGCGTGGTAATGTCCGTGAAATATACAGTAAGTGGCTATGTGAAGGATGCTGTGAGCGGTGAAGTGCTGATCGGGGCAACGGTGACCATCCCCGGGGGGACGGAAGGGACCATCACCAACCACTATGGTTTTTATTCCATGACCCTTCGCGTAGAAGTAGGGGAACTGCTATGCTCCTACGTGGGTTACCAGAGAATGGCCAGCCCTTTACATGTCAAAGGAAACCAGACCATTCATTTTTCCCTGGAGAAGGAGGTGGCACAGCTGAGTGAGGTAACCATCTATTCCGGCGAAACGGAGAATATTATTCGCAGCACCCGAAGCTCTGAGGAGCAGCTCCATCCCGAAGCAGTAAGGAAAATGCCAGCCCTTTTCGGGGAGAAGGATGTGATCAAATCCCTCGCAGCTGTACCCGGGATTAAGTTTTTTGGGGACGGATCCACCATCTTCTTTGTAAGGGGTGGAAGCCGGGATCAGAACATGATCACCATCGATGAGGCCCCGATTTACAATCCGACCCACCTGCTTGGATATTTCAGCACCATCGTACCTGATGCAGTCAAGGATGTAACGATCTACAAGGGGGATTTCCCGGCCAATTACGGGGGAAGGCTTTCCTCATTGATCGACATCCGCACCAAAGACGGGAACATGAACCGCTTCGCGATGGATGGCAGCGTGGGACTGCTTTCTTCCCGTCTCTCCCTGGAAGGTCCCATTTGGAAGGAGCACATCTCTTATTTTATGTCGGGCCGGCGCTCCTACATCACCAGGGTGTTTCAGAACTGGAATAATGACATCCAGGACCTGCATTTTTCGGATCTCCACCTGAAACTAAACTATCAAATCAACCCCAATAACCGGGTATTCTTTTCCATTTACCGGGGGGAGGATAATTTTGAAGTTCAGCAGCGGAACGGCATCTCCACTGGGATCAACTGGATCAATGCCACCACCACCCTGCGTTGGAACCACCTGTATTCTGACCGACTGTTCTCTAACCTGACCCTACTGGGTTCCCGCTACGATTACCGGCTTTATATGAACATCCAGGAAAATGATTACTGGAACTCACGCATCGAAAACCTGACCCTGAAATACGATTTTACCCACTATGTGAATCCAGGATATACCCTCCGCTACGGCTTCCAGGCCTCGGGTCATTTTCACGATCCCGGGAACATGTACCTGGGAGGAAGCGAATGGGACCCGGGATATGATCTTTCGGTCAAACATACCCGCGAGTATGCTGCCTATATCTCCAACCAGTTTATTATCAACAATGAACTATCTGTGAGGGCCGGATTGAGATGGACCATCTGGCAAAATATCGGGCCTGCCACCGAGTATCACATCATCCAGGCCGATGGGAATGA
>SPBY01000487.1 GCA_004525825.1 Bacteroidia bacterium | reverse complement strand
TTGACGTGAATAAAGTTTGTGGGATTTTTACTATATTACCTTGCTAATTCCTTATCTGCCATCTTTGGATCAGCAATCACTCATAGCACCCCTGAAAAGCAACCTCAAAAAGGAAGCCGTAGGGAACAAAGCCTACTCACTACTCTTTCTGCAGAAAAACCGATTCAGGATACCTGAAACCTATGTGGTCTTAAGCTTCGCCTATGCTGCCTACCTTAAAGACCCCGAAGCTGTCCTTGGGAAGCTCAGATCAGAGATCGAAAAGTTGCCGGGTCATAGTTATATAGTCCGCTCTTCAACAACCCTGGAGGATTCCGAAAATTATACCCATGCGGGACAATTCAAGTCATTAGCCAATATCAGGGGAACCGAAAACATACTAAGCGCCATTCAGGAATTGTGGGCATCTCCGGTCTCACCGCTTGTTGAAGCCTATTCAGGGAAGCAGAATCCGGAGTATGAGGAAATGAAATATGCAGTGATCCTCCAGCGAATGATTCCCTCTGCCGTGGCAGGGGTTTGTTTTAGTAAGAATCCGGTAAATGAACAGAATGAGATCGTCGTTGAAGCCGTGGAAGGACCAGGGGAGGAGTTGATGCAAAAAGGGGCCACCCCATTGCGCTGGAGATTGAGGAACAGAAAGATCCGGGAAGGCGCGGCAGATCATGAAAAGATCAGGATCATTTTGGAGGTAGCTGGCTCGGCGACTAAACTTAAACGTTTGTATGGAAAGCACATCGACCTGGAATGGGTCTATGATGGACATCTCGTATATTACGTGCAGGTGAGAGGTATCACCGCTGAGAAGAAGATCAACATCTACTCCAATAAAATGGCACAGGAGATGCTACCTGGACAGATCAAGCCCCTGGTTTGGTCGGTGAATATTCCCATGGTCAACAGCGTCTGGATCAATCTGCTTTCCAGTATCACGGGTCCACTGGATATCAAGCCGGAAGACCTTGCAACATCGTTTTATTACAGAACATATTTCAATGTAAAAACTCTTGGTGAGATCTTCAGTGAATTCGGGGTTCCCCTGGAAAGCCTTGAAAACACGATGCTCAGTGAAAGTAGCACCGGCCATTCCTTCCGGCCGGGCATAAGAACCCTCAGGCATACCTTCAGGATCATCCGTTTCATCGGCTCCATACTCCGCTTTGAGAAATTTTACCTGAAGGAATACAGAGAACTCTCAGCCAGGTATAAGGAACTTGGCCAGAAGCTTTCCGGAGAGTTGTCTCCAGAAGATTATTCCCGCCACTTCCTGGAATTATTTAAAGAGGGAAAACGGCTTGCCCACCTTAACATCCTGATCCCGCTTCTGATGAGGATCTATAACAGGCGACTCTCCAAAAAACTGAAACGCCTCGGGACCGAATACGATCAGCTTAGTATAACGGATGATTTTCCGGAAATAGATACTTTATCCCCCCTTTCTTTGATCCGGCACATTAAACATTCCATCGAGGCCCTGCCCGAAGACCTTAAACAAAAATCCATCTCCTATGAAGCCATCACACAGCTTAAAGGGACCGGGCATATCCAGGATGAGCTGAGCGATTTCATGGCACGGTTCGGACACTTGAGCGAAAGCGGCAACGACTTTTCCTATCCCAAATGGGAAGAGGACCCGGAATATGTTTTCAGGATGATCCTGAACCATGCAGAACCAAAACGATATCAAAAGGCCATCCGCTTCAGTGAGATCCGCTATGCCAGACTTCGAAGTCCCCGGCTTCGTTCTGCATATTATAAGGCGGGGAAATTCAGGGTATACCGGGAACAGATCAGTTCACTCTATATTTATGGATACGGATTGTTCCGGACCCTTTTCCTGAAGCTTGCGGATGAATTTGTGGAGGAAGGGATGCTTGCAGAAAGAAATGATATTTTCTTTCTCACAAAACCGGAGGTGGATGCCCTGGTCTTCAAAAGGGACAAATCATCCGGGGATCGATGCACCTCCGTGATTAAGGAAAGAAAGGCGGACATGGAAGCGTCGAAAGATCTGATCCTTCCAACAGTCATCTACGGGGAAGTAGCTCCTATCCTGGACCGGAAGGACCTCCGTAATTTCAGGGGAACGGGTACCTCTTCCGGCAATTACACAGGAACGGCCAGGATCGTTAAAGAAACCAGTGATTTTGAAAAAGTGAAAGACGGGGATGTGGTGATCATTCCCTTCTCAGATGTAAGCTGGACACCTGTTTTATGCAGAGCCGGGGCCATCATAGCAGAATCGGGAGGTATGCTCTCCCACTGCTCCATCATTGCCCGTGAAATGGGGATCCCTTCACTTGTATCGGTTGAGAATGCCTGCGCCCTTCCGGATAACATTATGGTAACAGTGGACGGATCCAACGGAATACTTACAGTACATGATCATGAATGAAACACTTGCATTTTTACAGGAACATACCTGGGCCATTGCGGTTGTAGCGGCCCTCTCCGGATACCTGATTGGATCGGTTTCTACTGCGAGGCTGATCTACTTCCTGGTGACCGGATCGACGAAATATGAACCATTTAAGGAATCCATCCCCCATACGGATGAAAAGTTCGAATCGGACCTGATCAGTGCCACCTGGGTCACCATGAAACTGGGAAAACGTTACGGCTGCATCACCTCTATATTAGACATGTTGAAGGTTGCTCTGCCGACCCTCTTCTTTAAACTCATTTTTTTATCACATCCTTTTTCCCTACTGGCAGCTATCTTTGGAATCCTGGGTCACAACTATCCCATATACTATCGTTTTCAGGGAGGACGAGGCGAATCTCCCATTCTGGGGGCCCTTTTCGTGATTAACTGGTTCGGGATTCTGATTGCCAATGGTGTCGCCAGCATTCTGGGATATCTTTTCGGGAGCATCCTGGTATTACGCTGGGGTGCTTATATATTATTGATCGGCTGGTTCTGGTATTATTTCCGGGATCCTTATTACGTGCTGTTTATGGTTATGGCCAATGTCCTGTTCTGGACTTCCATGTGGTCGGACCTGGCCCGTTTTCAGAACCTGAAAAAAAAGAAGGGCCTGAAGTTTACCGAAGCAGAGGTATCTGAGTTCATGCTCATGGGCAAATCGTCGGGACGGTTCCTGGATAAATACGGACTCTACATTGTACTGAAAAGATGGTTTAAATCATGAAGTTGAAGTGGCACGTAAATGAAGCTAAAGTCTATTGGATCAATGGAGTAATCCTGGCCCTGCATCTGCTCCTGATCCCTGCCCTGTCCTTCGCTCAGCAGACAGTATTCGGATTGAAGAATCAAATGACCGGGCAGACCACAGTTAATTTTGATGATCCCCTTCCTTACCAGTTCGGCCTGCGCT
>SPBY01000067.1 GCA_004525825.1 Bacteroidia bacterium | reverse complement strand
CTGCTCCTGTTCCAGCTGATGGGCGAAGAGGTGAAATTCTTTGACAACATCATCTTCTTCCAGAGCAAAAGCATCACCGATGTGGTGCGCATCCTCATCGAAGAGGGATCCCTGCCCATGATTTTTGTAGGGTGTCTGGTCTTTTTATTCAGTATTATATTTCCAACACTCAAGCTGTCCAGCTCTCTGCTTTATGCTTATGACGTGGGTTCTTTAAGAGAGAATAAGCTGATCCGTTTCTTTGTGATCAAATCAGGGAAATGGTCCATGGCCGATGTGATGGTGGTGGCCATCTTTATGGCCTACATTGGATTCGACGCGATCATCGGCACTCAGCTTGAAGGCCTCACTGAATCGGCCAAACCCGTGGAAATATTTACCACCAATGGAACGCAACTGCTGGGAGGTTTCTATCTCTTCCTTCTGTTTTGCATATCCAGCCTGGCACTTTCAGAAATCCTTATACGTAAAACATGACCAAGAAACACCCCTTACTAACGGCAACACTACTTATGGTGCTGCCTGTCCTCTCGACCCGTCTATGTGCCCAGTCCGCCCTGGAGAACATCGCCACCATCAAAGAGGGGGTGAAGAGTCTACGAATCAGCAGCTACGACCGGTCGGGCGGCAACAATGACCGCTTTGAAAACAATGTACTGGGACGGAAACGAATACCCTTCGGTGGAGTCGCCCATCGGACCTTTCTTCGGGCAGGGGTGGGACGAGACATATCCCTGGGGGAACGAACGAATTGGAAAACAGTAAACCATGCCTAGCCTGTTGCTCGATAAGGAGAAGTGCCTGGAAAATATAGAAAGAATGGCTCACAGGGCAGAGCAGCATCGGCTTTCTCTCAGGCCCCATTGCAAAACCCACCAGTCGGCCAATATCTCAAACTGGTTTCGCGACTTCGGAGTAAGTAAAATCACAGTCTCCTCCTTCCGGATGGCACAATATTTTGCCAGAGCAGGCTGGAACGATATCCTGGTGGCTTTCCCCTTCCATCCCGGGGAACTGAAAAGTCTCCAAATCCTCTCTGAGAAATGTCTTATCTCGATCCTGGTGGACACACCAGCTGCACTTCCCTTTCTGAATCACATACGGAATCCAGTGGGATTCTATATTGATGTCGATACGGGCTACGGAAGGACCGGGGTGAGAACAGAGAATCCAGAACTCATTGAACAGATCATCGTGAAAGCCAGGGGAAACCCTCAACTACATTTTAAGGGATTTTACTGTCACGCCGGTCACTCTTACAAGGTCACTAAGCAGAAAGAGAGAGAGTCCATTCATCAGAAAGCCCGCAGCGACCTGGCAGGATTGAAGAAGCAGTTCAGTGAGCATGGGCCCAGGATATTGTACGGAGATACCCCGAACTGTAGTACACAAAATGATTTCAGGGGCATCGATGAGATCACTCCTGGAAACTTTGTTTTCTATGACCTGGTACAGCTCTCCCTGGGAGTATGCAGGCAAGAGGAGATTGCCGTGGTCATAGAATGCCCGGTGGCAGGAAAATACAACCACAGCAGGCAGATCTTGATCCATGGCGGGGCAGTGCACTTTTCCAAAGAGTCTCTGACAATGGGCGGAAGAACCGTCTATGGACAGTTGGTGCAGCGAAACGAAAATGGCTGGTCCTCTCCGGTACAAAATACCTGGATTACAGGGCTCTCACAGGAACACGGTGTGTTGGAGAAATGTGGAGAGTTATTCAACCAGGTTTCCATCGGCGACACCCTTCTCTTCCTACCGGTCCACTCTTGTCTTAGCGCCAACCTGGCGAAGGAGTACGGGACCCTCGATGGCGATAGAATCACCAACATTCATTCTAATTGAACAAAGTCATGAAAAAGCTTGCAGGTATTATAGTCATTCTGTGGATTGGTGCCTTGGGTCTGAATGCCCAGGACAGGTTCCCAACCAGGCGGCTGACCTCCGATCCCGCTCAGCAAGGATTTCCCACCTGGTCTCCCGACGGGAAATTCATCATTCACCAGCATTCCGACCTGAACGATAGCCGGGGGAAAAATGGCCTGTGGCGAATCTCACCCGATGGAACAGGAGCCATACACATTTTCCATGAACTGGCTGAACATCCCAAGTGGTCTCCCGATGGCCGCCTTGTGGTTTTTGATTCAGATACCGGCCACAGCA
Organism: Bacteroidia bacterium; assembly: GCA_004525825.1. GTDB lineage: Bacteria > Bacteroidota > Bacteroidia > Bacteroidales. The sequence goes on along the minus strand of SPBY01000067.1, from coordinate 8,147 downwards.
TTAAAATGATCCCGGCAGTGGGTGGGGCTCCCATAAACTTTCTTCCGGATTCCATTCATATTGAAAATGGCGGACTGCCCTGCTGGTCGCCCGATGGCTCACAAATTGCTTTTCTGGAACGTACTGGTTTATCTGTTTGTGTTTATCAGATGGAGGGGGGCGAAATAAACAGCATCTTCCGTAAAGAAGGTTTGCTGCCTCTGATCGGAGGATGGACGCCAGATGGAAAGAACATACTGGTGGGGCTTATGGAGAGGCAAACCAGGAAATCGACCATCTGGAAAGTCTCTTCCGATGGAAAAGAAGAAACGCAGATTAGCGGGCATCATGAGAACTTTTACCGTTATCTGGCCCTTTCTCCCGACGGTTCTCTGCTGGTTTATGGAGTAATAGAAGGCAGATACGTGGGTCTTTACGTGATGCCTTTCGAAGGAGGTCCTTCACTGCCACTTATTGTCTCTGAGCAGGGACACAACGAAGGTGCCAGCTGGTCTCCGGATGGTAGACAATTGGCTTTCACCAGCACTAGGTCAGGTAGTTTTGATATCTGGATCATGGATGTGGACCAGGAACAGCTCAAGAAAGATCTCAAGATGGACTGGTAAAACCTCTTTGATCTAAAGTCATGACCAATTGAAGCTGTGGCAGAGAGAATTTAAACTCAGGTTCTGGGTTTCCCGTATAGGTGGTCTCCAATGCGACGGATCCGCTCCATTTCCTGTTCGCTGAGCGGTCCCGAATCGAGGGTCTCCAGATTCTCGCGCATCATCTCCAGGGTGCGTGCACCCATCATACATACATCCACCGCCGGATTGCTAAGCACAAAACGGTAACAATCTTTTGCAGTGAGAGGCTTCTCGCCTGGAGGCATCTTGCTCTCCTTTAGCAGCTGTCCCCACCGTGTGGCAGTAAAAGAGATGATCCCCGGACGGTTCTCCCCGCCCACATGTGGAAATACATCCTGCTCCGCACCGCTGTTCGCCACGTTGTACCTCACCTGAAAGATATCGATGGGACTCTCTACCAATTTGGGAAATAACTTCCTATTGTGTCCCGAAAGCGCCAGGTGCTTCACCACTCCTTTCTCTTTCAGGTTCAGAGCCAGATCCATCAACTGATTCCGGGGTTTGTTGGGGTAATAGCCCAGCATCAATACCTCCACATGGTCCAGTCCCAAATTCTTTAAGCCTTTGTAAAAATGACTCTTCCCCAGCAGCTTGGAGTGGGTATACTCCATCAGGCAAATCACCAGTTTATCCCTTTCCCCCTTCTTGCTGATGTTGTGAATGGCCTTGATCATCTCTTTGGACCGTCCCTTAATAAAGCTTCCCATCACAAAATAGTTGCACCCACGTTCGAAGGCCTCTTCAAAGGCTGCTGCCGGGGCACCATAACTGGAAGAAATTCCAAGACGACCGGTTTTCAGACCGCTACGTCCAAGGATCACGGGTTCATTGAATGTCATCATGGGTGGATATTTGAAATGTAAGGTCAAGATAGCAAATATCTGCCTAGAGGACACTGGCAACCTCAGACCAAAGGATCAGCCTGTCGTCCCCATGGCATTGGCAATGGCATTCACTGAGCGTAGCAGGTTCTGAAGGAGTTTCTCTGCGAGAAGCTTATCCCCGTTTTTCTTCGCCTCTCTCCAGGAGCGCAGCAAGTCTACCTGTTCCTTATGAAGGGGTAGAAGGGCTTCAGCCCTCAGCTGGGTGGAGAGGTTATGATTGATCCGTCGGGTGGCGATGGGGCTGGTCAGGAGATCCATCATCATCTTCCGGGTGAGGGCCAGCTCATCGAGCAGCATGCCCAGGATATCCTGCTTCACCTGCTTGTCCTCCACCAGTCCGGCATACATATTCATGATTGCCTCATCTGTGGCAGCCAGGCTGGTATCTACATTGGTCAACACGTACCTGACAAAATCGTCCATCTTGGCCAGCTCCTTCAGATGGGCATATTTTTCGGCCTGCTCCTGCTTCATTTTCAAGAGGGTGGTGCCCACCCCGTACCAGCTGGAGATATGCATCCTTGACTGTGTCCAGCTAAACACCCAAGGAATGGCCCTCAGGTCCTCCAGGCTTCGCTTTCCCCTGCGGCGCGAGGGACGCGAACCGATCTTGCTGGATTCGATCACATCGATGGGTGTGGCCTGTTCGTAAAAGCGAATGAAGGAGGGATGGAGGGTCAGCTGCTTAAAAGCTTTGTAGCTCTCTTCGGCCATATAGGAGAAGAGGATCTGCCGGATTGGATCGCTTTCGGGTTGCTCCAACTGGTTCACTATGGCCTGGTGGGCAGTCCCGGCCAACAGCAGCTCCAGGTTGTAGGCTGCATTCCCTTTGTTGGCATATTTGCGCTCAATGGTCTCCCCCTGCTCGGTAATCCTGATCAGTCCATTGAGGGTGGAGTCGGGAAGCGCTTTGAGGAACCAATGCGTGGGACCGGCTCCACGGCTGATGGTTCCCCCCTTGCCATGAAAGAAGCGGATATTCACCCCGTGCTTTTTTCCCACGGCAGCCAGCTTCACCTGTGCATCATAGAGGTGCCAGGTACTGGCAAGAATTCCCCCGTCCTTGTTGCTGTCGCTGTATCCGATCATTACATCCTGTACCGGCACGGCCCACTTACGCTTCTGCCTGACATACTCCAGGCTGTTGATGGTGACCTTGTGAGAAAGAAACTCATCCAGGATGTGAGGACTCTCCTTCAGGTCCTCAATGGTCTCAAAAAGAGGTACCACCGGCATGGGGCAAAGCAATCCGTCGGGGCCCATCCTGGACAATCCCGCTTCCCTCACAAAGAGGAATACAGTAAACAGATCGGTCACAGTCCTGGTCATGCTGACAATCAAGGAACCCAGGGCCCGTTCGGAGTAGTTACGGGTGTGCCTTCTCAGGGAATGGAAGGTCTCCACCGCCTCCCGGGCCTGATCCGAAGCAAGAAATTCGGTTCGGGTAATGAATGGCCGGTTGTGCTCAAGTTCATCCAGGATGAATTCAGCCAGGGACTCGTCCGTTTGTGAAATACCCTTGTAGCTATCAGGAAGCCCTGTTTTAATGATTTCCTTCAAAGCCTCCTCATAGTATTGGCTGTTCTGACGGATATCGAGTCGGGCCAGGTGAAATCCGAAGATATTCAGGTGACGCACCACCTTTTGAACATCATACTGGGCCAGAGACCAGGCCCCAAAATGGATCAGCGCAGATTTAAGCAGGTCCAGGTCGCGAACCAGCTCATCGGAATGCCTGTAGGTGTATTCTGTATCTACCAGCTCCACTCCCCCACCCTGACGCTCTGCCACCGGTAGTTTCAGCTTCAGAAGGTTGATGAAGTGCCGGAAAGGTTCATTCTTATCCTCAGCCGGACCGGTGTCCAGCTCCGATTCAAGGACCTTCAGCCGCGTACTGAACTCTTTGGTCAGGCATTCGTTCTCACAATAAATGCTCACCTTATCCGAAAGATCATCCAACTGGGCCAGGGCCAGTTTTAACCCATGGATCCTGAATTCCTTAAGAGTATGGGTGGTGACTTCAGCGGTGACCAGAGGGTGACCGTCCCTGTCACCCCCCACCCAGTTGCCGAAGGTAATGGAAGGAAAGTGCGTGGAATCTTGCACCAGCAGGGGATCATACCCCGCTTCGGCCCAGGCCTGCCTCAGCCTGAAATCGAGAAAGGGCAGCACCTCCGGAAAAACCTTATAGAAGTAGTGAAGCACATTTTCCAGCTCTGACTCCAGGGCCGGTTTTTCAATGAAGATCTCCCCGATAAACCAGAGTTTATGAAGGATCCGTTTGATATCGTGTTTTACCTCTTCCTGTTCAAAGCGGTTGTACATGGAGTTCTCCCGTTTCAACATCAGGAGGTACAACTTGCGGTAGAGCGAAAGTACCACGGGCCTCTTGGCTTCGGTGGGATGGGCAGTCAGCACCGGTTCGGCCTCAATGTGCTGAAATTGCTCCATGATCTCTTCCCCGCTTACTCCCCTCTTTTTTAAATCAAATAACACACGTCCCCATAGACCATTCACACTTTCCAGTCCCTCTCTGTCCCGTTTTCGCCTGCGGTTCTGGACAGCTCCGTTTACCTCTGAGAGATTTAGCAATTGGAATGCGATGGAGTAAAGCTGCAGCAGCTTGTGCTTGTTTTCACCGGAAAAATCAGGAGTTTTCACCGTAATCCAGGGAATCTGAGCTGCCAGATCGGTTTCGCCATTCTCTTCCAGTACTTCAGAAAAGCACAGAAGCAGGAATTCCAGGTCCTGATAGGGTTTCCCCAGCAGGTTTTTTATTTCGTTGAAGCGCGTGCTTGTCTTACTCATGGAACAGCAGTGGAATTAAAACAAATGGAAAGCCCTAAAATACTAAAACAATCCTGCAGCTCTATTGTTTTTTTTTTGGATTTTTGGATCCAGGCTGTGGACCTTAGGTCCGGGAAATGTTTTGGAGATTCAGTCTAAATTAGCTCCAAATGCAGCCTCTGCCGCGATGAGCAGACCAGCGAAAGAAATTTTCCTATAAATTCACCTCCTTATAAACTTTCAAACCCCTCAACACTCCTGTTATGAAAAAAGCATTTCATTTTCTCCTGATTCTTACTCTAATCCATTTCGTGACTCCAGGCCAGGCACAGGATGCCAAACAGAAAGGGCTGGATGCTATCACCATGCAAGCGGTACAGGGACAATTGGAATTTTTGTCCTCGGACTGGACTGAAGGCCGGGCCACCGGAACCCAGGGAGCCTATATGGCAGCGGATTACATTGCCAGCATGTTCAAGGTTTATGGTCTGCAGCCTGGAGGCGACTCGAAAATGATCCGACTCACCAGAGAGGAACGGATGGCGGGCAAACGACCCAAATCGGTAAGCACCTATTTCCAGGGTTTCAACCTGCTGGAGTACAAAAATGGTGACCAGCATGAAATGTCACTTTCTGAACTTAGCTCCACAGGAGTCCGAACTACGAACTTTGATTACCAAGTCGATTTTGCAGTAAATGCCTCCGATGTGGCCATGGAACTTGAAGCCCCGGTGGTGTTTGTGGGCTATGGCATCGTTGACAAAGAGAGCGGTTACGACGATTACAAAGGAGTGGATGTGAAGGGCAAGATCGTGATAACCCTGGGTGGGTACCCAGGAATGAATGATATTGACTCCAAAGCATATAAGACCTTTAATTCCCAGTTCATGGGTGCCGGACGTAGTTTATGGCGTCATAAGAGGACACAAGCGACAGAACATGGAGTAGCAGGGATCATAGAAATTTCACCGGAAGGTGAGACTCCCGCATCCTGGACTTCCAATCTTCCTTTTCGCTACAACTCGGGGAATTACGAAGGAGAACAGCCAAGAGCTTCTTACTACGAGACACAAATGAAACATCCCGGAAAAGAATTAAGCAGCTCTCCCGTGAACATTTCTCTTTCACCAAGGGTGGCCAATGAGTTACTGAAAGGTAGCGGCGTGGACCTGGAAACGTATGAGGAAAGCGTAAAAAATTCTATGAAACCGGCAGCCAAAGAGTTGACAGGGAAGAAACTATACTTGAAAACTTCGGAGGACTCGAAACTTATCAGGGCACAGAACGTGGTGGGGGTACTCCCTGGAAAAGATACCACCGAGATCATTGTGATCGGGGCGCATTACGACCATCTGGGAATACATGACGGTTGGATCTGGAACGGAGCCGACGACAACGCTTCCGGTACCGTGGGCGTGATGAGCATCGCTAAGGCATGCATGGCCACCGGTGAGAAGCCCGAGAAGACCATTGTATTCTGTGCCTGGACTGGTGAAGAGAAGGGTTTGCTGGGATCCAGCTACTTTGCCGACCATCCCTACCAGGATGCTAAGATGCTCCTGAACCTCAACTACGACATGATATCCCGGGATGATAAGGGCGATACTCTCGGAGTCAAATGCGGCATGAACTACACCAAAGCCTACCCGATACTGGAAGAACTTACCACCAGGAATGTTGCAGACTTTGACTTGGCTCTGGAGGTACAGTTCAGGCCCGCCGAAAGGCCCAGGGGAGGCAGCGACCACTCCTCCTTCTCAGCGAAGGATATTCCCGTCATGTACTTCGATGCTGGATTTCCACCCGAGTACCACCAGCCCGAGGATCACATAGAACTGGTGAATTTTGACAAAATGGTCAACATCATCAAGGTCGGTTATCTCAACATCTGGGACCTGGCTAACACCGAATGGGGACCGGCGGAGTAAGATAACTTTTAGTTAAAAAAGGATTTCAGCTTCCATAAATGCCTGAAAACAGTAAATTTATGGAAGCATGTGGAAATCCATACTCATACTGCTGTTGTTGCCCCTGCAGGAGAAGCAGGACTACCCATTGAAAAATGGAAGGCCTACCTCCAAAGGAATTGAACAATACGTGGAAGATAACTCGGAGGCGCTGATCAGGGAGTACCAGGATTTCATTGGGGACACCCTTTATAATATCTACATATATACAATGGATCTCACCGAGAACGGATATTTCGACCCGAGGGAGCTGGGCAGATACTATCCCAACGAGATATTTATCACAAACAAAGAAGTATTTATGGCCTACGAACTCAGCGGGCTAAGCAAAAAAGGCAGGGATACCGTTACGGCCAGCAACCTTTTTGTAAAGGGTGCCGTTTTTCACGAGCTTACGCATGATTATATCTACCAGGTGAGCATGGAGATGTCCCGAATTGAGAATATCAGTTTGTACAGGGCCTACCAGGCCTTTTTCAAGATATACGGGGATCAGAATGACATGGGCTCAAAATTCATTGAAGAGGGAATCTGTGAGTACGTGACCGGAAAAATGGGTGAGATCATTCCTCCCCGCAAGCCCCTTATTCCAAAAAAAATGGCCGATTTGACCGATGAAAAGAACAGCTTCAATATTTATTACAAATACTCCTCCCATTACCTCTCAAATTTTCTGGATACCACCGGAATAAAAAGGGGAATCAAAATTCTGCTCCATAATCCACCCCCAAGCAGTGAAGAAATATTAAATCCTGAACTTTTTTTCACCCGCCTTCAGGGCATTGATTAAGTACAGGCATGTTGTTGGATTTCTCCCCATTTCTGATTAAACTGCAATGGCATTTAAAACAAGCTAATAAATACAACTTGAGAATTATGAAAAAACTATTATTTGTATTGTTCGTTCTGGGCATTTCACTGCAAAGCTTTGCCGGAATAAAAGAAAAAGATGTGATCGGTACCTGGAAGTATAAGGTGGAAACCGATGAGGGGACCCTGACAGGTAAACTAACTATTGAGAAAAAAGAAGGTAAACTGGTGGGGGAAGTAAATACCGATGACGGGGAAGTCATTGCCATGAGCAATGTACAGCTCAAGGACAATGATATCCTTTATTTTGAAGTAGATACCGGTTATGAGAGACTGATAGTTTCAGGCACTGTGAAAGGCAAAACCTTTGAAGGAACGGTGGGCAACGATCAGACCAGCATGCCGATAACCGCCGAAAAGGTGGAGTAGGGACTTCCCTGATCCCCCGGAAAGTAAAAAACAGCCATTCTATCGAGAGTGGCTGTTTTTCTTTATTGATGTGTCTCGTCCTGAAATAGCGTTACATAAAAAGTAACGATATGAAGAAAAAATCTAAAAACGAGTATGTTAGGCACATTGAATATGCAGGTCAACTTTACATATACGCTTCTACTTCTCCATGACAAGTACCCAGTCCATTCCAGGATCGGAAGGAGGGGCTCCAAGTGAATGGGTTCCAAGGCCACTGATGGAACTTACGCTGCCCTCACTTAAATCTCCGCCAGTACGTGGATTGAACCACCGAACCATCATTGGAGCAGACAGATTTAACTTCAAACGTGCATCAGAGGCTCCCGCAGGAAGATAGACCACATAAAGTTCTCCCTCCTTTGCCAGACAAAAGGCCCCATCCACATTTACAAGTTCATCCATGCAGGTCATATCCTCCAGGGGAAACCCGTTCATAAATTGCGTGGCCAGGGTGGATTGCTTCCACCAAAGCTCCCTGCTCCGGAAATCCTCCAGCATCAGGTCGTTGTGCTTAAAGCGGTAGCCAAAATACCACTCTACCCCTGTTCCGCCGGCCAGCAGGGTGCCCCAGAGACAATGGTGACGAATGGTGTCGTGACTGG
>SPBY01000047.1 GCA_004525825.1 Bacteroidia bacterium | reverse complement strand
CCTCCACATACCCACAAACTGGGGCCCGCAGAAGTTGCTGGTGGCAATGGCCAGCCACCTACCTGTGGCAGCTGCTTCCTCGGTACCCAGTGCACACAGCTCCTTCACATAATCCCAGTCAAGCAGCGGCCAGTCCTTGTAATCGACCACCCCCCAGCATTCGGTGGTGATCAATGCCTGGTTCAGCTTCTCTGACCAGAGTGCGGCCATCCGGATCTGATCGCTCAGACCCTTTTGCCAGTACTCCTTCCTTTCCTCGTAGATCCGTTTTCCATGCAGAGCCATGTTCCTGAAACCACTGTAGTCAAACCGTTCAAAGTTGTATCCCACTTCCCGGTAAAACTCTCCTCCCTTGTAGCTGGTCATCCAGATATGAGGTTCCAGGAAATCAAGCATCTCAAGAGGGCCCTTCTCAAGCATCACCTCATCGGCCTCCCCGGTAAATGAGAAAGTATACGGGATTTCGGGGTACTCCTTTTTAAGCAGGGCAATGGAGTCGCGCATCCACTGCTGAGATTTGTCGGTATGCCAGCCGGTCCAAAGGGCCTCCGGCGGATCGTTCACAAAAAACGGGCACCAGGCATCCCCTGTCCACTCGTTGCAGAGGTCCACATACAAAATGGTATCCAGCACTCCCCCTGCCTCAATGGATTTCAAAACAGACAACCAGGCCTGACCCAGCTTCTCTGCCGTATTCAGCTTCATTCTCACATCCTCCTCATCGGTTCGGAACCACGAGGAGAGTCCCACCCTCACTTTATACTCCCTGCATTTCTCCAGGAAAAGATTCAGATTGGGCTGCACCCTCACCCGGTTGATCTCCGGACTTCCCCAGTCCTGGGTATCCCAATGAGGCATAAGTAAGTATTCCCTCTCGGCATCCTCATAGATCAGGTGGGGGAAAGCATCGATCCGGATGGCATCGTAGCCCCGCTCCACCAATTCCGTAAGGGCCTGGTCCCAGTCCTCATACCCTGCACCGGGCCACCTTCTCTCCAGCCAGGAGAACTCCCACATGGTAATGGCCAGCGGGCAGGGCTTTGAGGTGGCCTTAACATCGGTCAGCGAAACGGCCCCGGATAATTCCCTCCCAAGGATCTGATTAGCACCAACTGTTCCAAGTGCTGCACTAGCTGTACTGTTCAAGAATTTGCGTCTTTTCATAGAAAATGTGTGATTACATTCCGGGTACCGGATCATGACAATCGGTGCACTTCATGGAATGAATGTTGTTGGGACTCTCGCTATTGAAATAGGTAGTGTTCATGGTCATTACATTAAGACCGCAACTTGTCACCGCCGGGTGACAGGTCTTGCAGGCATTCCTGGGATCATTGGAGTGTCCGCGGTGACATGCCCGGCAGCTGAGTCCTTCGTGCACTCCTGTTGGGGTGCGGTCATCTTCAGTGCCGGCCTGATGGGCCCAGTTGGGAGAATGACACTGTATGCAGATGCGCTGCAGGGGGTCGTCCGAAACCAGAACTGCGTCATCTCCATTATAAATATCTGGTTTCCTTAACAAGTCGGCCCGGAGGTGCATCCGGTCCGAGCGCAGGTAAAGACCGGTAAGTGCATTGCGCTCTTCCCGTTCATAAAAAATGGCATAGGGATCGTCCATGGACTCCGGGTGGGTCATGGGTTCGTTCTCCATGTGAATGGGGTGACAGCTCAGGCAGGGGATCACAGCCTGAGAAGCTTTCTCCGGCTCCTTCAGTCTCCAGGGCCCGGTGGTGAAGATAGGTTCCACCAGGTCGGCGATGGTCCGGTCATAATACATGCCGTGACAGCGGAAACAATCGGGATAGGGCCGCTCCATGGAATTGTGTTTTTCATTCAGGAAAATATCGGCATAGGTGGCAGAATGGCCCCCCGACTGCCAGGAAGTATACTCATCGCGATGACATTGGATACAGGCCTGCATCACTTCCAGCACTCCCTCTTCATCGAGGTGCACCCTCTCGTTTACCTGTTCCTGGCGGAAATGTGAAAAGAACATGCCTGACTTCTCTTTCAGGCTGTGAAATCCGTTCCCCAGAACGGTTCCGTGACAATCCACACACCTCACCTCCCGGTGCGCGCTCTGCTGCCAGATCTCCAGAGATGGCACAATCTCATGGCAGGAAGCGCAGGTGCGCTCTGGTCTGGCAGAGTTCCAGCCTGCATAGCCACCGAACAGCACCAGCAACAAAACCGCAAGAAGCGAAATAAGCACAAGTGCTCTCTTTTGTTTTTTGCTTCTTCTCATCAGGACTTGAATTTGCTTGCGTTCCAGTTCCGGGTAATGTAATCCGATACCCAGTAGCCCAGAGCCATGATGGTGAGCACCGGATTGAATCCTCCGTTGGTCACACAAAGACTGCCGTCAGCCACAAAGAGATTATCGATGCCGTGGACCTGTCCGTACCGGTTGCACACCGAGCTCTGCGGATCATTGCCCATGCGGGCCGTTCCAGCCTGGTGCTGTCCCCCGCTGAGTCCCCGTCCACCCACCCGTTGCCAGGTCTGAACGGCTCCGGCCTCTTTCAGAACCATCTCGGCCTTGGATGAGAGCCATTTGCAATGCTCGTAGTCGATGGGATGACGGCTGCCCGACATGGCCACCACCGGGATGCCCCAGTGATCCTTCACGGAAGGATCGACGGTTACCCTGGCCTCAAAGTTGGGAATCTCCTGGATGGGGCCCTGGAGAACTGCCATTCGTTTGATGTTCTTCATCTGGAAGTCTTTGTGCTCCCTGCCCCAAGGCTTGGCCCCGGGCGGACGAACTCCCGAAAAGAGATAAGGGAGGGGATTGAATTCGTTGGCCAGCATTCCGCCCCCCACAATGCCATCGTGGTGGTGGTTAAAATCGCACATTCCAAAGGAGGCACCGGGACCTGCAAAATCGGTAATCTCAAAATCATAAAGACCCACGGCTCCGGTATAGGCATGTCCCTGCAGGTTGCGGCCCACCCAGTCGTAATTGTTCCCCAGTCCCCGGGGAAAGAGATCGGACTTTGAATTTAGCAAGAGGCGGGCAGTCTCGGTGGCCGATGCAGCCACGATCACCAGGTCGGAGGTCTGGATCTGCCCCTTATCCTCCCCATCAAAGTATTTTATCCCGGTGACCCGGCCTGAGGCATCGCTCATGACCTCTGCCACCTGGCAATGGGTCCGGACCTCGCAATTTCCGGTAGCCATGGCGGTAGGAATCACCGTATTGTGGGTACCGTTCTTCCCATCTACCGGACAGGCGAATCCCACACAGGTCCGGTTGCGGATGCAGGCAGGACGTCCGTTGTAGGGAACGGAATTTCTGAGCATGGGGATGGGAAAAGGGTGAAGGCCCAGCCTGCTGCCCGCTTCTGCCAGTATTCTCCCCGCACGGTTGTATTCAAAGGGAGGCATGGGCTGGGGCTTTTTGCGGGGAGGTGCAAAAGGGTTCTGGCTGTCGTCGCCCGATACCCCGATCTCCCATTCTGCCTTTTCGTAAAAGGGTTCCAGGTCCTCATAGGAGACGGGCCAGTCGTCCAGGGTGGAACCCTCCACCTTACCGTAAGTCGATTTCAGTTTAAAATCCTCCGGCATAAAGCGCCAGGCCATGGCCCCATACGATACCGTGCCCGAACCTACGCAGGCAGCAATGTGGCCATAGTCTCCGCTTATGGGTGTGACCACCTGTTTTGATCCGTCCTGCTGGATGCTTACCCGGGGATGCTTTCGGTGATCGGGCCCAAAGGCCGAACCCAGCACCTGGGTGCGCTGGGATATCAGTTCATCATTGATATGTGCATCATAATCAGGCCAGCCGCCCCTTTCAAAGAGCACCACGGAAAGTCCGTGTACAGCCAGCTCCTTGGCAACCACTCCCCCTCCGGCACCGGCACCCACTACGATGGCATTGACATGTGTATTGGCCATGGGCTGTCAGCTTAAATGTTCATAATGGTTGCGTCCCACTACCAGTGGAAAATCGAGATCCATCATTTTATAACTCATATAATCTTTGTTCCCTCCGTGCCTGGGGGGGCCATAAAATCCCTGCATGGAGTGGCTGATGACCAGGCGAAAAAAACGGCCCTGGTCCAGCTCACCCCAGTGCTCCCCGGGAAGTTTCCCTTCCTCCATGGCTGTACATAAGGTGTATTGGGTGTCAAAATCCAGTGTTTCAAAACGCTTTCCATGGAGGTCCAGACAGCTGTTCTGAAGAGCGGAGATCCCTTGCTGGTAAATCACCTGGTCATAATCAAACACCGCCACCAGTTGCCTGTCAATGTAATGGATGACGCCCGCTTTGGTGGCTCCGCCTCCATGCTCATCCGCCGGAACAATCTGTTCGCACAGAGCTATCACACAGGCCGCCTCCTCGTCAGTGAAAAACTGCCAGGAGGAAGTAGTCCGGGTCACACAGGAAGGCATGAGCATGATGCTGCCAAAGCCAGCCACCCCGGTAAGCAGGAAGGTTCTTCGGTCAATGGACATAGGTTTTTCAGAGTTGGGTATAGAACTCCCAAATTTGAAATAAATCCCTTAAGAACAAATTTAAACTATGGGAGAGCTCATAAACCTCGGGAGTACTCAGACATAGAGGTCACCAGCCCCGGTTTCGGCCAGGGAAACAAAGAGTTGGGAAAGTTTTGCCGTGACCTCTCTGAAATATTGTTCGCCTTTCTCACGGGTGGCTTTCCGCGGATCTCCTATTCCAGTATCCTCCGTGCATCGGGTCCATTTTCGTTCGGTCCAGGCCCAGGATTCATTCAAAGCCTCTACACTAAATTTTTTGGCTTTGCCTTCGCCTGCCTGATCGAGTGGCTTCACCAGTTCAGGCCAGGCATAAAGCATCAGGCTGGTCTCCATTTCGTCGGCATGGCCTCCGTCATTTTCAAAGATTTTGCCCTGATCCACTGATTGGAACCAGTTGCAGGTGGCCATCAGCATATCGGGATAGGCAGCTCCCACCTCCCTGATCATTTGCCTGAAATCATTGCCTCCATGTCCGTTCACTACCAGGAGTTTATCCATGCCATAGGCATAGAGGCTCTCTGCCACATCTTCCAGAATGGATTGCTGAGTGGAAGGATTCATGTTCATGGTCATATAAATATCGGACTGGCCCGTATTCACCCCCAGGGGGATGGTGGGAAGCACGATCACCTTGCTCCCCTGTTCCCAGGCCAGCCTGGCCGCTTCAAACACCAACGCCTCCGTTTCATAGTTATCAGTCCCGTAAGGAAGATGGTAGTTATGGGCTTCGCAAGCTCCCCAGGGAAGGATGGCCAGCTTGTACTCCTGTTCCTTGACATCTGACCAGTGGGTTTCGGATAGTACATATGGTCTCATAGGATAGTTAATAGGTTAATAGGTTAGTAAGTTAATATTTTTATAAGGAGGCGGTTCGCATGGCTTTAAGGTGGGTGTCCGGGGTGTTGATGGTGACTTCACACCCTCCGGAGAGAATGAAGGGGCGACCAGCCTCATTTTCACACAAGAGCTTTGTTTTTCTTTCAATCTCTGCCGGATTCTTGTCCTGGATCACCGCCACCGGGTCGAGGTTACCACACCTGATGATACTATCCCCCAGTTTTTCGTATGCTTCGTCCATGTCCACCATCCAGTCGAGATCCACAATATCGGGTTTTAGCTCCCGGATATCCTCCAGCAGATGGCTGATGTTTCCGCAGATATGCAGTTTTACCCTGGCTCCCAGCGACTGGATGTATTCAAATAGCTCAAGGTGCTTCTCCTTCACAAACTCCCGGTAGTTTTCGTCCGACACCTGGGAACAGATAGCATCGCCCACCCCGATGATGTCGCAACCCGCCTCCACCTGGGCACGGGCAAAATCCCTGGCCGTGACCATGCACATATCGATCAGTCTTTTTACAAAGTCGGGTTCCATGAAGATCTTTAAGAGCACCTCGTTCACCCCCGCCAGGTCACAGCTTTCCGCCAGGGGTCCCTCGACCCAACCAATGATGGGTATATCAGGGCCCAGTTCCTTTCTCAGGGCCTCCCCCCCCCTGATGCGATCCAGGGTCCTCTCCGCTTTATATACATCGGGATTCTTTAAGAGTGCGATATCGTCCTGCGAGCGAACCAGGATCTCCATGCAACGGGGCACCGCCTCATCGGGAAATGTGACCCTGGCCCCGAAGGCGGACGTTTCCCGGTAGGGGTCAGAGATCAGTCCCACAGCATCCATTCCGAAATCGTCCCGGCACCTGAGGTTGCTCTCCACCAGGGCCCTGTAATCCGAGGCAAAACGACCGTAGGTAAAACCTGCATGCCGCGCTGCCTTATGCATCAGGATAGGATGAAATTCTGATTTTCCGCTCATGGGAACCAAGATAATAAAATTGAAGGCTCCTGGTAATTCAATTCTCAGATATTGTGCTCCGGGTCAATGTTCAGCCTTGGTGCGGGCCCCATGACGATCAAGAATATCCAGGGTTTGCTCAATGGGCAGTGCCGCTTCCACCCTTCCTTTCTGTCCCTTCATATCCTCTGCCATAAACAGGGAATTATATATGGCCTCTTCGGTAGCTTCCACCACTGCCTGGAATAGCGGTGAGAGCTGATCATTCCCCAGCTCGCTCACTGTTCTTACAGCTTCCTCCCCGCGGTAGGGAATGCGGCATTCCGGGTGGGTGGAAAAGGCAATGGCATAATCCCCGCTCCCGTTGGACATAAAGGATCCCACCCTGCCCAGGGCAAGAAAAGAACGCTTGGCAAGGCGTTCCAGATTCCTGGCCGACAGAGGGGCATCTGTGGCCACTACAATCATGCAGGAGCCATCGACCTGATAATCATCCAGGGCTGCTCTGTAATAATTATCTAAGGCTTCGCCCACCGGGGCACCATTAATAGTTAATATGCCTCCGAAATTGGTCTGAACCAGCACACCCACCGTGTATCCGCCGTGGGATTCGGACAGGACCCTGGAGGAAGTTCCTATGCCCCCCTTAAAACCCAGGCATAAAGTTCCAGTGCCTGCACCCACGTTTCCTTCAGGTACGGGTCCCGTTGAAGCGTTGGTCAGGGCCTCCAGTATATCGCTCTCCTGCACATGCCGGCCACGGATGTCATTAAGCCAGCCATCGTTGGTCTCCCCGACCACCGGATTGACTGATTTGACCTCCTCATTTCCGGGTAGTGTAAGCATGTACTCCACCAGGGCCCCCGCTACTGAAAAAACATTCAGGGTGTTGGTCAGGGCAATAGGCGTTTCCAGGTTCCCCAGTTCTTGTACCTGGGTAAAACCAATGGCCTTCCCAAATCCATTGCCAACGCTAACAGCGGCTGGAACTTTCTCCATGAACAGGTTTCCGTCATGGGGAAGGATCACCGTGACTCCTGTTCTTACATTCTCTCCACGAATCAGGGTCTTGTGTCCCACCTTCACCCCGCTTACATCGGTGATGGCATTCCAAGGCCCCGGCGAAAGGATCCCGGGTTCGATGCCAAAATCCCTGGCCCTGCCCCTCTCCTGTGCCAGTAAAAGGGAGGGTAGCAGTCCAAGCATGCAGATAATCACAGGGTACCTAAGCATAGATATGGGCTTAAAGGGGTTTAAGTTTATCGGGAAATGCATTGTATATCAGCGCCCTGGCCAGGACCAGGGTGGGATCTATGCCAATAACCCCCCTTCCGGCCGGCACCTGAAAGGCCATGGAGATTTCTGTGCATCCCAGGATCACGGCTTCAGCACCCATTTGCTCCAGGTAGCTAAATCCAGTTTCCAGAAAAGCCAGGGCCTGCGGGTGCACAGGATTTGATTGAGATTTAATTCCATAATCCCCATCATAGATGGCTGGGTGGATCATCTGCTCCTGCATCTCTTCAGAAGGTAGGATCACCTTATAAGCGGCAGATTCCAGTGCATCCTGATATATCCTGCTTCGATAAGTTCCCGTGGTGCTGAGAATTCCAATTCTCCTGAGATCCGGCAGAGCAGTTTGGATAAAACCCACAGTCTCGCGAATCATATGCAGAAGCCTGATCCGGCTACCTGCTGAATCAAGTTTCTCCTGAATAAGCTCAAAGATCGGGGCTGCATGTGCCGTGTTGCACGGAATGCCGGCCACTGTGGCCCCGGCCTCTTCCAGACGGGACAGCACTTCGTGTATGGCCTCAGCCGGATTCTGCTCCTCTCTGCCCTCCAGGAATTCGGTTCGGTCCACAATCCGTGACGGAAGTGAGAAAAGCAGGGCATCCACATGATCCTGATCACCTTCGGACAGGGTATTATCAAATACCTTTCTCATCAGGTCCAGGCCCGCATAGGGTCCTACCCCGCCCACAATTCCGATCATATTTTTTCTACTTGCAGCCATAAGCAACTAAAGGTAATAACTCCTGGTAAAGATTCATCTTTTCCAACCTTGACCTGCGTACTTCCTTACACTTGTCACACCGGGAAAAGCGCTCCAGGTCCCACAGATCTGCAAATACATTTCCTTTTCCCAAACCTATGCCATATTCCAGTACCTGCTCCAGGGAACTCAGGGAGGGCTCCTGAAAAAAGCCTCCGGTGGCCAGGGCATCCATGGCCCCGTTCCCTGCCCGGACGGGGATCACCGAACATACTTCCACACCTGCCTGAAAGGCAAAGTCGATGGACCTGCAGGCCCACTCTACCCCTTCCTCCTCCGAAAGGAAGGGCGGACGCAACAATATAAAGGCCCTGGTGCTGATCCCCTGCTCCCCGAGGAAATCCACCCCCCGTTTGAAATCGTCCAGGGTCATTTGCTTGTTTAAGCGCTCCAGTACTTCAGGGTGCACCGTTTCAAGCCCGATGGCCACCTGGAGACCAGGAGTGAGAAGATTTTTAAAATCCAGGCAATGTTTTCCAAGGAAAGCGGTATGACTCTCCACCAGGAGCGAATCGAAGCGTCCTGCCAAGGAAGCAGTGGCCGGGTAATCTTCCACAGGTATGGCATTGGGATCGAAAAAACTTCCGCTGTTATATAATTTGAGTAAGCTGGCCACAGGAAGTCGGGAAAGGGCATATTCTATCTGGGCGGGGATGACACCCGAAGGCACCGGTTCGTCGGTGGTGTGCTTCCAGAGGTCACACATCAGGCAGGTATAGGGGCACTCCCTGTTGGTCAGCAAAATGGTACTTACCTCCTCAATGGCTCCTGTGGATGTGCGCTCCAGCTCATTAAAATAACCATAGGGTATCTTAGGATCCACCGGGGCCTTGATGCCTCGTTGTGACCTGATCCAGCGGCCATCGGTCCGGAATTCCGGGAAGCTACTCATAGATGCTCAGGAAGGCCTTCCGGTAATCGATTTCCTTTTCTGGAAAATGACTGTTGAAGGCCTGTTCCGAAGCGGCTCCATGCTGGAATCTGCGCTTCTCAAACACTGGCATATCCAATCCGGTAATGGCCTTCACCCCGCTTGCTGCCACCTTCCCTTTAAGATCATAGAGTTTTTCATGGTCCCAGTCCGTGAGCTCAATAAATGGAATGCCTTCGGCCACCTCAATCACATTGGCCAGGGTATAGGGACTGAAACTTTTAAATCCAAGGGTATCGGCAGTGGTGTAGGTTCTCATATAGCCGCGGCTCAGTCCCCCGCTGTAGGTAAGGGAATGCTTCATCTTGCCCACTCCCCAGCCTTCGTGATAGAGCATCAGGTTGTTCAGTACACTGCGGATGGTGAGTTCAGGATTCTCCTCGATGGGATAGTCTTTCAGGTTCTCGTCTCCCCCGTCCCCATCGAGCATATGCACCCAGTCGGGATACCTCTTTCGGATTCCCTCCAGCAGGGCCAGGTTCATGGTGGCAGCCTGTATATCCAGGGGCTTATAGTCTTCCACAACGCCAATGGTCTTTTTCCAGTCCAGTCCGGATGCTTTTACTTCGATGGGTTCCAGGAAAAGTTCCAGCTTCACTGCCCTTAAAAACTCCCGGGCCTGTTCCAGGTCCTTTCCTCCCCCGTCCACACTCAGGGTAAATGCCTTGAGGCGGGACGGACTCTCCCCTAGTTCCATCAAGGCATGGTAGGTAAGCAGGAATACCGATCCGCTGTCGATCCCCGCCGAAAAAGAGACTCCCACGGGACCGCTGGGTGCTTCATGTTTCAGCCATTTCTTGATCTCATTATACAGGGCACCCATGTAAAGTTTTCCAATCTCCTCCACAGAACTGCCTTCCAGCCGGTTTCTTTGAGGGGTAAAGAAACGCTGATGTACCGGGCTGGGATCTGGACAACCCAGCAGTTCAATGGTGGTGATGTAGTGTGCAGGAGCCATGCGGGTGTAGGAGGGGTGAAACTGGTCGTCGAGCCCCTCTTTTACCAGGTACTTATAAATGGTATCGATCCTTTCGGCCAGGATCAGGCAGGGCCCCTCCTTCAATTTAGCAATAAAGAAACGCAGCGGACGGCCAATGGAACGGGCCATGCGGATGGTTTTCCCTTCCACCGCTACCAGGGCAAACTGGCCATCAATTTTTCCCACTCCCCCAGTATTTCCGGCCCTGACCAGTTCAATGGCCTCTTCCCTTGACATATTATATATGCTATCTTTTTGCGGATTACACAGGTCGATCACCTGATTCACATATTCATGGTTCATCGTATATCTGTTTAGTATTGAACATCATGGGTTGTTCATTATGCAAATACAACTCCCAAAGGTAGTAAAATCAAAGGGGTTTTCTTAATGTGGAATTATTCTAAATTAGTATTTGAGAAGTGTCATAAGTGTTAAAAAATGCTAAATTCGAGCGTACATTTATATTGTGCAATTCCAAAAATAATGCTTCAATAGCCCAACAGGTATAAAACTCTTGTTAATGTTGTTATTCAATGCTAACCTAAAAACTACTTCGATTATGCGAAATTCTGCATGGTGGAAAAGCGGCTTTGTGTCGCTTCTTCTGTTTGGTTTTGCGATCAGCTTAACCTTTGCCCAGGAAAGAACAGTGACCGGTACGGTAAGCTCCGTTGCGGAGGGCGCCATTCCCGGTGTAAACATTGTGATCCAGGGAACCACCCAGGGTGCCGTTACTGACGTGGACGGAAATTTCAGTATTTCCGTTCCGGGTCCTGACGCAGTCCTGGTATTCTCTTCCATTGGTTATGCCACCCAAGCTGTTACGGTAGGTAGCCAAACCACTGTGAACGTGGCCCTCGCTGAGGATGTCACCGCACTGGACGAAATTGTGGTGATCGGCTATGGTACTCAGAAAAAGAAAGAGGTCACCAGTGCCGTTACCAGTGTGAAATCTGAAGATTTCAACCAGGGGCAGGTGACCAATGCCGCCCAGCTCATACAGGGCAAGGTGGCGGGTCTTTCGATCTCCAGGCCAGGGGGCAACCCCAACCAGGGCTATGAGATGCGACTGCGTGGTCTGAGTACCGTTGGTTCGTCAACCCAGCCGCTGGTGGTTATCGACGGGGTGGTCGGCGGATCGCTCGACAACGTGGATCCCAACGACATTGAATCCATGGACGTTCTGAAGGACGGTTCTGCTGCTGCCATTTATGGTACCAGGGGTTCT
>SPBY01000363.1 GCA_004525825.1 Bacteroidia bacterium | reverse complement strand
TCGTCGTTGCCCCTACCCTTCCTGGCCGAAGAGAAGAAACCACGCTCCACCTCTTCTTCAAACACAATTCCGAAATCGTCTTCGGGTGAATTGATGGGCGGTTTCATATTTTCAAGCCTCCAGCTTTTGGTCTCATCCAGCGTTGCCCTAAAGATGTCAAGTCCCCCGAGACCCACGCGACTGTCCGAAGAGAAATAGAGTGCACCGTCGGCATGAACAAAGGGATAGAGCTCATTCCCCGGAGTATTGATCTCCTCTCCAAGGTTCACTGGTGAACCCCAGGACCCTCCCTCATTCTCACGGCTCACTTTCCAAATATCATTTTCGCCCAAACCACCCGGCATGTCGGATACAAAGTAGAGGGTAAGACCGTCCGGAGAAATGGCTGGGTGTGCAGTGGAAACACTATCACCCAGTGCTTCAAGCTCAACTTTTGGTTCTGACCAATCCCCTCCCTTGGCGCTGGAGGAAAATATCTGACATCCCAACTGCTGGTTCTTCCCCTTCATGCACCTGGTAAAATAAAGCGTAGTAAAGTCTGAAGAGATACAGGGAGATCCATCTTCAAATTCGGAGTTCAGACTCTCTACAGGAACCGGAATACTCCATTTCCCCTTTCTGTCCATGCTGGATGAGAAGAGATCGGCAAAATTCTGTCCGGTGGCACCATGGGTTTCATTTCCTGTAGCATCTTCGCGGGTCGATGTAAAAAAGACTTCGCTATAATCCTCTTTAACATAGGCCGGGCTAAAATCCCTCTGCCTGGAGTTGAAGTAACGCATATTCTCAACGATATAGCCGGTTGGATTATTGATCCACGACAGGGCCGCCTCAACCGATTCAATCCCAACAGATCCCCGCGGATCATCTGGAACAAGATCCCTGTACTTTTTGAACTGCTCCGCCGATTCCTCGTATTTCTCATTGATCAGCATCATCTGCCCGTATCTCAGAAAAATAATGGGATCCTGGTAATCCTCCTTCACCGCTTTCTTGTACCATAGTTCAGCAGAACGAGCATCCCCAAGAATCCGGTAGCATTCTCCGATCCTGAATAGAACTTCAGTCTTCTGTGCCTTGTCGCTCACCTTGTTATAAGCATTTTTATAAAGGTCGATGGCTTCGAAATATTCCCCCGCCTCAAAAGCAGCCTGGGCCCTGGAATCTTTTTGCTTCTTCTGTCCCTCTGCTGGTGAGGCAATCAGAACAGCGGCCATCATGGCCAGGGAAATAAACTTTAGGATCTTATTCATCGTAGGATACCCGTTTTAACAATTTGATAAAATTACCTTTTTTTTCTATGATAATAAAACGCAAGATATCCCCATTTATTTGAAGCAAAAGGCCCCCCGCGCGAACAGGAGGCCTTTGGAACTATGAATAGGTAAGTGGATTAGCTTGAGAAAAGCAATTCCCTGTACTTGGGTAGCGGCCAGATCTCGTCATCCACAATAAGCTCCAGCTTATCAATGTGGTAACGGATTTTATTAAGGAAAGGAGCCACTTTCTTGGAATATGCTTTGGCTTTTTCCTTCTCATCGTCCATTTTATTGGCAACTTTCCTGGCTTCCACCATTTCGTTCACACCATTCTTGATGGCGGTAACATGGTCAGAGATTTCCTTAATAAGCTCTATCCTGTTTCCGGCCAGGTTCTTAAATTCATCTCCATAAATCTGCTTGAGTCCCAGCACATTCTCAACCAGCCTGTTCTGATACTTCACAGCGGTCGGGACAATGTGGTTGATGGAGAGGTCTCCCAGCACCCTGGCTTCGATCTGGATCTTCTTGGTGTACTCCTCAAACATCACCTCTGCACGACCTTCCAGTTCAGTCTCGGTAAAAATACCCAGACCATAGAAAAGTTTCTTGGTTTTGTCGCTCAGGTAGGCTGCAAGCGCCTCGGGAACATCGGTAATATTGGTAAGACCGCGTTTGGCAGCCTCTTTTACCCAGTTATCGCTGTAGTTATCCCCTTCAAAACGGATCGCCTTGGAAGCAATAATATACTCACGAAGCACCTGGAAAATGGCCTCATCTTTTTTAACTCCGGATTCAATCAGGGCATCCACCTCTTTTTTGAACTCAATTAACTGAGCTGCCACTGCAGCATTCAGAATGGTCATGGGTGTGGCTGGATTGCAGCTTCCTCCGACAGCCCTGAACTCAAAACGATTCCCGGTAAATGCAAAGGGTGAGGTCCGGTTCCTGTCTGTATTATCGAGCAGGATCTCGGGGATCTTGCCAATATCCAACTTCAGGGCCGTTTTCTCATCCGGGGTCATCTTCCTGCTGGTGACCTGCTCTTCCAGCTGATCCAGCATGGCCGAGACTTCAGATCCCAGGAAACAGGAGAGGATGGCAGGCGGTGCCTCATTGGCACCTAAACGGTGTGCATTGGAGGCTGAAGCAATACTGGCCCTCAACAGGTCCTGGTGATCAAAAACAGCCTTGATGGTATTTACCACGAAAGTAATGAACTGGAGGTTCGACTTGGGATTCTTACCAGGTTTATGCAGGATCACACCGGTATCGGTAGAGAGGGACCAGTTGTTGTGTTTTCCGGAACCATTGATGGCCTGGAAGGGCTTCTCGTGGAAGAGCACCCTGAATCCATGGTGCCTTGACACCTTTTTCATCACATCCATCAGCAATACATTGTGATCCACCGCCAGGTTGCACTCCTCAAATACAGGGGCCAATTCATACTGGCTGGGAGCTACCTCATTGTGGCGGGTAGTTACAGGAATTCCTAACTTATAGCATTCCGATTCCAGGTTATGCATAAATGCCGTGACCCTCTCAGGAATGGATCCGAAATAGTGGTCATCCAGCTGCTGGTCTTTGGCAGAAGCATGCCCCATCAGGGTGCGTCCAGTGAGCGCCAGGTCAGGACGGGCATAGTAGAGTGCCTCATCAATCAGGAAATATTCCTGTTCCCAACCCAGGTTGGCATTCACCTTGGTCACATTCTTATCAAACAATTGACAAACATCCGTAGCCGCCTTATCCACCACATTCAAGGCCTTAAGTAAAGGAGTCTTGTGATCAAGTGCTTCCCCTGTATAAGAAAAAAACACCGTGGGGATACTCAGGGTATTGTCCAAAATAAAAGCGGGGGAAGTGGGGTCCCAGGCAGTATAACCACGTGCCTCAAAAGTATTACGGATCCCACCGCTGGGGAAAGAGGAGGCATCGGGTTCCTGCTGTGCCAGTGCATCGCCTGCGAAAGTCTCCACTACACCCCCATATTGGGTGGGCTGAATAAATGCATCGTGCTTCTCTGCAGTTCCGCCTGTAAGGGGCTGGAACCAGTGGGTATAATGGGTGGCTCCTCTTTCAGTGGCCCAGGCTTTCATTCCTGCAGCTACCGAATCGGCTTTTCTTCTGTCAATGGGAGTCCCTTTGTCAATGGCATCCATCACGTGATAGAAAGAATCTCTTGATAGATACTTCTGCATTTTAGGCCTGTCAAACACATTGATCGCATAGTAATCTGAAGTCTTGTCTGAAGGAGGAGGAACATGGTTGGGTTTCCTGTTAAAAACCTGTTCCAGTGCTTTAAATCTGATAACCGCCATAATAAAACTTTTAAGTGTATATTAAATTTAGGGTTTGATGATGCAAATATATACTATTTTTATATTCACCCCCTTCTTTTGCACCCCATATTCAAATAATTTTATATTATTTTATAACAAAACCCTCAATTTTCATTGTGCTTGTAAAAAAATCACTCGAATTTAAAAAGCCGCACAGTTCTCCCGTGCGGCTTTTCCTCAATGCTTGTATGTTCCTATTTCATCTCCTCAATAAAATACTTGTAGAAAAGTGGGATGGTTTCAATTCCCTTATAGAAGTTGAACAGCGGATAATTTTCATTGGGTGAATGGATGGCATCGGAGTCAAGCCCGAAACCCATCAGAATGGACTTTATTCCCAGTACCTCCTCAAAATCGGATACGATGGGAATGCTACCACCGCTTCTCATGGGGATGGGAGTCTTTCCAAAACTTTCCTCTATGGCCCTGCTCGCTGCCCTGTAAGCTGGAAAGTCGATGGGTGTTACATAGCCCTGGCCCCCATGAAGGCTCTTGACTTCTACTTTGGTCCCTTTGGGAGCTATGCTCTTCATATGTTTTATAAAGAGTTCATCGATCTTCTTCGAGTCCTGGTTGGGA
The DNA here is from genome assembly GCA_004525825.1 of Bacteroidia bacterium. Taxonomy (GTDB): domain Bacteria; phylum Bacteroidota; class Bacteroidia; order Bacteroidales. Next base: position 122 of record SPBY01000363.1, on the reverse strand, counting down.
ACCAGTCGCATGGAAATTTTGGCATAGGCTTTTGAAGGCAGGACGGTCTTTGCTCCTTCCCCGGTGTATCCCGACCAAATTCCATTCACATCCAGGCTGGGCCGTATGCCGGTACGCTCGTT
>SPBY01000011.1 GCA_004525825.1 Bacteroidia bacterium | reverse complement strand
TAGTGGTGACTTTTTCTTTGGTGAGTTTATGTATATATCTTATTTCAGACCTGATAGCATTTACAGAGGGAATGAGTCAGTCTGCCAGGCTTGCTGTCTCCGCGCTGGGAGGAACCATCGCCATTGCCAGATCGCCTGCATCGGCCATTGCCATAATTAATGAGTTGAGGGCCCGGGGTCCTTTTACCCAGACATCTATTGGGGTGACCGTGGTGAAGGATGTTGCCGTGATTGTGATTTTTGCGGTCATTTTCACCCTTTCAAAATCGATGATCCAGGAGACAGAATTCAGGGTGATTTACCCTGTGCAGGCGGTGGTGGAACTAATTTTTGCCTTTGGTCTTGGATTCCTGGTCTGGCTCATGCTCAGGGGCATATTTACTCTGAAAGGAATGATGGGTCTGAAGAAGGGAATGGTCCTTCTTTTGGGCTTTCTGGTCTACCTCTTTACCCATGTGGTAGAGGACCATTCTACCCGCTTTGTTGGCCTTGAGTTACATATAGAACCCTTGCTCATCTGCATCGTTGGAAGCTTCCTGGTGACCAACTATTCTGTTTATAGAAACGATTTCATTCGCATTATCAAAGAGCTTGGTCCATACGTGTACATTATGTTTTTCACACTTACAGGAGCCATGATCTCGTTGGAAGTATTGGCGACCATGTGGTTTGTGACTTTGATCATCTTTGGTGTCAGACTCGTCTCCCTGTTTCTGGCAGGATATACGGGTAGTTCACTGGCCGGAGACTCTTCTCTGTTTCGCAGGATCGCCTGGATGCCTTATGTGACCCAGGCCGGAGTGGGAGTAGGTCTGGCCACCATCATTGCAACACAGTATCCCGGATGGGGTGCAGAGTTTGCTACCGTGATGATTTCAGTGATAGTATTAAACCAGATAATCGGACCGCCCTTGTTCAAATGGGCTCTTCACCTGGCAGGTGAGGTTCATGTGAAGCCGGACGGCACTTTCGATTTGGTCAGAAAGGTATTGATATTTGGTTGGGAAAATCAATCTGTTGCCCTGGCCAACCAGTTGCAGAAGCAAAACTGGCAGGTGGAGTTTGTAGTCACCAATCCCACCGATGAAATATTGGGTCACGAGGAGTTTACTATTCATGAATTCAAGGGCTCCGACCATTTATCACTCCGAACATTTAGTGCGGAAACAGCCGATACCATCCTTTGCCTGCTATCAGATGAGGAAAACTATAAGATCTGTGAAACCGCCTTTGAGCATTTTGGCACCAAGCATCTGATCGTAAGGTTGACCGACAGGGATTATTACAAAAGGTATAACAAGCTCGGGGCCATGGTGATGGACCCTGCCACAGCCATGGTGGCGCTGATGGAGCACTTCGTAAGATCGCCCATAGCTACTTCTCTGCTGCTGGGGATGGACGAGGGCCAGGACACCATTGATATCGAATTGAGAAATTCAGACTACCACGGCCAGACCCTTCGCGATCTCAGGCTGCCATCCGATGTGATCATATTATCGGTCACCCGGGGAGATCATGCCATCATATCTCACGGCTATACCCGGCTCCGGCTCGGAGATATCGTCACCCTGGTGGGTTCTGTTGGGAGCCTGGATAAGGTTCGTCTGAATATTCAGGGATATTAAACATTGTTTCAGTGAAGAATTTGAATATGAGATATTTGAGATTCTCTTTTGTGATCCTTTTGCTTGCTCTGGCTACTTCATGCAGCCACAAGTTTGATTCCAATGTGCTGGACCTGGCCTTCTACCAGTGGAATTTGTGGCCCGATATGGAGGCCGCCCTGGATGAGCATGCACCGTCCTGTGGATGGGAGGAACTGCACCGGGGGACGGGGAAACTGGTGAGGATCCCGGCACTGGCTAAAGATCACTTTCCCGGTGAAAGCGGGCTTGAGGTTTACTGGTATCATTGTCGCTTCACCCTGCCGGAGGGCTGGGAGGAGAGGGAGGTAACTCTTCACTTTGAGGGTGTGGGGCCGGTGACAGAGGTCTTCCTGAATCAGGACCCCGTGGGATCGCACCTGGGAGAAGAAGGAGAATTTGAGATAGATGTATCGGATGTGATCTACTATACCCGTGACAATCATCTGGCAATAAGGGTCAGTATACGGGATGGTTCCGAATCGAAGGGTTCCGAAGCCAGTGGTGCCGGCCTCTCCGGATCCAAGGGTGTCGGAATCTCAGGTAACGTTTTGGCGGTATCTAAAATAGCTCCCTGATCAAAGCAGGATCGAGCTCTGTTTCAGGATGAAATTCCGGAGAGTTCATGTACTCCAAGGTGGAAAGCAACAATTGCTTTGACACGGGACGTGATTCAAGATCGTGGCTGAGATCGATGCTGCAAACCATCAACTTTCCACCCTTCACTTTAGCCTCAAACAGCAATCCCAGCCTTCGGTTCTCAAACCAGGTATCGATGGGCTGAATCAGCGGTTTCAGATCAGCCGGCAGGTGATCCAGGATCATGGCCTGCGAGCGGGTCACCGGGTCCCACCATTGCCAGTTGCTGTGGTACTCAGTGGGAAAGTCCTGAAACACCTTATGTTCAGGATCGCAAAGAATTCCCAGGGTGTGAGGTGCCTGTCCGCCGGTCCAGGCGGTGTTCCAGAAGATGCTCGAGAAACCGATGGCTACCTCAGCCCCATGAGCTTTATTTACCTGTCCATGAGAGAGAAGAAGAACTGATCCTCCTCTGGATAATTTCTTGAGTGCTTTCTTATCCAGAGTGTGGGTGATCCATACCTCCTTGGGATCGGTTTCCGGACTTTCCGGGTATACCCAGAATTCCCAGGAGTTTTTAAACTCGGTTCCCTGGACACTAACATCCAGCCTGTATTTTCCAGCCTGGTAGATATCTTTCAAAGGATAGTTCACCTCTCCAAGGTAAATGGCATTATCAACCGGCACCACTGCTTTTTCCATCATCTCTTCATGCACGATCTTATCTTCTGGGTCAATGATCCGGCAAAGGATTTTTGAATTCTCCAGGGGCGCGTTCCCAAAATGGGATAACTCAATGGCGGCTTTGAAATCTTCGCCGGAGGTATACACTCTCTGATCCATCCGGGCCAGGGGGACGGTAGTATTACAAAATTCCCTGAACTCACCGGGTGTAATGTATCCCTTGGTGCCGAAGAAAGGATCGAGGACGCCCACCAGGGCCGTTCCCTGTCCGGGAAAATCGTGTAGCTGAAGCAACTGGAAACCGGCAAAACCGGGGGTGCGCAGGGCGGCTTCCACCTCGGCCTTGTAACAGAGGGCCTGCAGCTTTCCGGATGCCATCAGGAAATCGCCGGCCTGACTGCCCATGTGATTCTCTTCCAGGCTTTCTTTGAAGATTTCGAAATTGGTGGCCTTCAGTACCCCTGTGTATTTTTTGATCTCTTCGAAATTGGGATAAACGCACCACTGTCCTATTTCGTGGCTCACAAAGGGTATGTCGTATTTGGAAATCACGCTGGCAAAATCATAGGAGCTTTGTGGGGCTTTGGCATTGATGATGCTCTTCAATCCGGCCCCCCACTGCTGGATTCTGGGTTCCGGCCCGTTATGATAATCGTTTTCGGGCAGGATGGGCCATCCCGCACCAGCCGTGTAGACTCTTCGTCGATCCTTTGCCCTCCAGGAATCCATGAGATCTACCAGGTAGGAATTCATATTTTCCCCTGCCGGCTCATTTCCATAGGCCATCATGCAGAAGGAAGGATGGTTCCCGTAAGCTTCCAGGATCCTGTCCCCTTCCTCGTAGATATACTGGTCCAGCGGACTGCCATCCCCGATAGAGCTTCCCTGGTTGGCCCAGGAGCTGCATTCTACCTGAAGGTATATTCCCAGGCGGTCTGCCACAAGGAAAGCAGCCTCAGGAGGACACCAGGAATGGAAGCGGAGGTGGTTCAGTCCATGTGCCTGGCACTGCTTCATGAGGTGCTCCCAGTAAACTTCGTCGGTGGGGGGATAGCCGGTGAGCGGGAATATACAGCACTCCAGGGTTCCCCTCAGGAAAATGGATTGACCGTTCACCGCAAAGCGGGTACCCGCCGCTTTGAATTCCCTCATCCCAAACTGTTCGGAGATCTGGTCCTGCACAGATCCGTCACTAAGCTTCAGGGTAGCATCCAGACCATAGAGGGCCGGTGAGAATTCATCCCACAACAAGGCATCCGGCCCCATGGGATATTCTACTTCCACGAGCTGATTTTGCCCAGTGAATGATATCTCTTTCGTAATTGTTCCGGGCAGGTGTATACGCTTACTGTTAAAACTTTCAGCTGCCAGTTCGAGAGTACCTTCGAATGAGGATCCGGCCGGATTTTCCATGTGGACCAGGAGCCTGGCCATGTTGCTGGTAAGGTCAGGGAATACCTGGATCTTGGTGATATGTATCTGGCTGCGTGCCTCCAGTGAGATCTTTCCTACAATGCCGTTCCAATTGGATTGGGTATGGTCGCTCACACTATGGGAATTCACTCCCACCGGGACGATCATCCGGTTATCGATCCGGATGCTGATGCGGTTACTTCCCACCTGTGCCAGAGAAGTGATATCGTAATCATGGGGAGCCGACAGCGAGTTTCTGCTTCCGGCCTCTTTCCCATTGACAAATACCCGGGATTCCCAGTGGCACCTTTCCAGGTGAAGGAAGATCAGTTTACCGACCCAATCCTCAGGAATCTCCACCTCCTTCTGGTACCATGCAGCGCCTGCATAATAGGTGTCGGGTTTGAGCCAGAAGGGAATTTTGATGTTTCCGGGAGTTCTGTATTTTTCATACTTATCTTCGGTGAAATAGGAGCGGTCCACAATGCTTCCGGTCCACTCGGTAGCTAGCGTAATCTCCTCACCCAGTCCGTTCTCCGCCATGGATCCGGGAAGTTGAATCTGTTGATTGAATTCTCGGGAATACCACTGCTCTTCGATTCCCACATCCAGCGAGTCCATCCGGAACTCCCAGGTACCGTGCAGGGACATGGTGTTGTTGCTCTCTTGAGCATGAATGGCCGGTCCTGCCCACAAGATTAGAAGGAGCAGGAGAATGTGGCGTGGGCTTGTTTTCATTTTGATCGGGATTGTGATCTAAAAGTATTGAAAAATCAGTAGATTCAAGCCCTGATGCCTATTCAAACCCCATGAAAATAAACCTTCGATACGTACTTGGGATCTCTTTGGTCTCTGCCCTCGGGGGATTTCTTTTCGGGTACGACTGGGTAGTGATCGGTGGGGCCAAGCCCTTTTACGAGCGCTTTTTCGAGATAGTGCATATGCCCGGACTGCAGGGACTTGCCATGAGTTCTGCCCTGATAGGTTGTGTGGGAGGAGCAGGTTTATCAGGATGGTTCGGGGAACGCTTTGGAAGAAAGGGAAGCCTGATGCTGGCGGCCCTGCTGTTTACCCTGAGTTCCATAGGAACCGGGGCCGTGGGATCGTTCAGTGGCTTTATGGTATTCCGGATTGTGGGTGGATTTGGTATTGGGATCGCCTCGGCCATTTCACCCATCTATATTTCTGAAGTCTCCCCGGCCGCTTACCGGGGAAGGCTGGTCACCCTGAACCAGTTGAACATTGTGGTAGGGATCCTGGCTGCCCAGATCATCAACTACCTGATTGCCCAGCCAGTGCCACAAGGGGCCACCGAAGTGCTGATCAGGGAATCGTGGAACGGCCAGACCGGCTGGAGGTGGATGTTCTGGGCCGAAGCGGTACCGGCCTCACTTTTCTTTCTCATGCTCTTCTTTATACCTGAGAGTCCCCGGTGGCTGATCAAAGCCTCCCGGCAGGAGAAGGCAGCAAGCATCCTGCAAAAGATAGGGGGAGAAGTTTATGCTTTAGAGGCCGGAAAGGAGATCTCCCAATCCATGGTGGGGGCTGTCAGGAAGGTAAAGCTGAAACCCCTTCTGTCCAAAGGGATAAGACCCATAGTGCTTATCGGAATTGTTCTGGCCGTCTTCCAGCAGTGGTGCGGAATCAACGTGGTGTTCAACTATGCAGAGGAGGTCTTTTCTGCTGCAGGGTATGAGGTATCCGACATCCTGTTCAACATTGTGATTACTGGGGTGGTCAACCTTGTGTTTACTTTTATAGCCATACGGACAGTGGACCGCTGGGGCAGAAGAAGGTTAATGCTCATCGGATCCATGGGTCTGGCTCTGCTTTACGGAGTCCTGGGCATGAGCTATATGATGAATCTCCAGGGAATGACCATCCTGGTGATAGTCCTGCTCTGCATTGCCGTCTATGGAATGACCCTGGCCCCGGTTACCTGGGTGATTCTTTCAGAGATTTTCCCCAACAGAGTAAGGGGGGTAGCCATGGCAGCAGCCACCACCATGTTGTGGGTGGCCAGCTCGATACTGGTCCTCACGTTTCCCTATCTGAACAGCGGACTGAAGGCGCACGGGACCTTCTGGCTTTATGCCGGCATCTGCCTGGCGGGCTTCCTGTTTATCCGCAGATACCTGCCCGAGACCAAGGGCAAATCCCTGGAACAGATTGAAAAGGACCTGACCCATTAAAGGGAATGATTATGACTGGAAGAATTATAGTACTGTCCCTGTGTATCCTGCTTGGACTGAGCTCTGTGTCAGCTCAGCAAAGCGCACGCAAGGTCGAATTGAAGCCGGTGCTGGAGATACAGTACCTCCTGGACCAGATCGAGGAGGAATACCGGGTGGACAGATCCAGGGTGTGGGTGGCCGGATTGAGCAGGGGAGGGTATGGAGCCTGGCGAATGGCCATTCAGTATCCCGAGCGCTTTGCAGCCCTGGTGGCTGTCTGCGGGGAGACGCCCGATCACTATGCGGCCTGGCTGGGCGATATGCCTATCTGGGTATTTCATGGGGAAGATGACCGCACCATCTCCGTAAAAGAGTCAGATGAAATGGTGGCTGCCCTCAGGAAGAATGGCAATCCTGTTCGTTATACTAAATATCCCAATACAGGCCACAATGCCTGGGACCAGGCCTTCTCCGATCCTGAATTATATACCTGGCTAATGGCTCAAAAGAAGAAATGATGAAACAGATCCTGATTTCCGGGCTGCTTTGCCAGCTCCTTTTTATGCCTCTTCAGTCCCAAACCGAGGTGGCTGGAACAGATCCTTTCCAACTTATCCAATCCAAGCTGCTGCTCTTGCCTGAGGCGGAACCGGAGCCTGCCACGGTAGACTGGCTCATCGAAACACCTGGTCAGACTGCCATGATCACCCGCTCAGGGGAGAAGGACCTGGTCATAAGCAATGGCCTGATTAGCAGGACCTTTCGGCTCTTTCCGAATGTGGTCTCACATAGCCTAAAAAACCTGGTCACCCAGGAAGAGTACATTCGTTCGCCAAGACCTGAGGCCGAGGTGGTGATCGACGGGAAACCTTACCCGGCGGGTGGTCTGACCGGACAGCCTGAGCAGGCTTACTTTCTGAAAGAGTGGCTGGAAGATATGCAAGGCCTGGAGAATGCCTTTGTCCTGGCCGATTTTGAGGTGAAGGAGCTGACAGACCACATCCGCTGGGAGAAATCGCGCTGGATCCCATCTACTCAGTGGGAACGCAAAGGACTGGAGCTAGTCCTTCATTTCAGCCACCCTGGCTTAGGGCTGGTGGGTTTGGAAGTAGAGGTCCACTATGAGATCTATGATGCTCTTCCCCTGATGTCCAAGTGGATCGTTTTGAAAAACGGGGGAGCTTCGGAGATTCTTCTGAACCACTTCACCAGCGAGATCATTGCACATCCGGAGAAGAATAATTATGTGGATGAACCGCATCAATGGGATCCTCCCAACCTTTATATGGAGAACGACTATGCCTTCAGCGGCTTTACCTATGCGGAGTCGGACCGCTCTGTCTTCTGGGAGACCGATTCATTGTATACTTCCCAGGTGAACTGGGAACGCAGAACGCCCGCTGTGCTCAAGAGCAAGCCGCGGACCGGTCCGGAGTACAGGCTAAGTCCCGGGGATCAGTTCGAAAGTTTCCGCACTTATACCCTGGCCCTGGATGGCACCGATATGGAGCGAAACTCCCTAAGCAAAAGAAAGATGTACCGCACCCTGGCCCCCTGGGTCACCGAGAATCCCATCTTTCTTCACCTGACCACCACGAATCCGGAGAAGGTGAGGGAGGCCATTGAGCAGTGTACCGAGACCGGGTATGAGATGGTGATCCTGAGCTTTGGCAGCGGACTGAACATGGAGGATCTCTCTGAAAAGAACATTGAGAAGTTTCGCAAGCTGGTGGAGTATGCTCATGACAAGGGCATTGAGCTGGGAGGCTATTCTCTCTTTTCGAGCCGGCGCATTGATGATGAGACAGATGTGATAGACCTCGAAACGGGCAAACCGGGTGGGGCCAAGTTTGGGCATGCGCCCTGCGGGGGAAGTGAATGGGGAATCAACTACATCGCCAGTCTGAAGAGTTTTATTGAGCAGACAGGCTTCGATATCCTGGAACACGATGGTCCCTATCCTGGCGATTTCTGCGCGTCCACCACCCATCCGGGACACGATGGATATGGTGATTCGCAGTGGAAACAGTGGAGGCAGACCACCGATTTCTACAAATGGCTTCGGTCCACAGGGGTCTATGCCAACATGCCCGATATCTACCTCTTATCGGGCACCAGCAAGGTGGGGATTGGTTACCGGGAGGTGAACTGGTCATTGCCCCGTGCACAACAGATCCTGCTAGGCAGACAGAACATATACGACGGAACCTGGTTGAGGACCCCCAGCATGGGATGGACTTTTGTTCCACTGACGGAGTATCATGGGGGAGGTGAGGCGGCCACCCTGGAACCCCTTTCTGAACACCTGGAAGAATATGAGGCCCACATGATCCAGAATTACGGATCGGGTGTCCAGGCCTGTTACCGGGGCCCCAGGCTTTACGATACAGAGGAAACCAGGGAGCTGGTGACCCAAACCATCAGTTTTTATAAGAAGTACCGGGAGATTCTCAATGCGGATATCATCCACCTGAGGCGTCCTGATGGCCGTGACTGGGATGGCATCCTGCATGCCGATCCAAGCCTGGAGACCAAAGGATTTGCCATGCTTTACAATCCAACGGATAAGGAGATTCACAGGAGGGTGGTTTTGCCTCTTTATTATACTGGACTATCGGAAACGGCACAGGTCTCCGTGGATGAGGGTGAGTTTTCTGCCTATTCTTTGAACCGGGAGTATGAGATTGCTGTTGAGTTGAGTATTCCGGCAAAAGGATTCAGAAAAATAGTCATTAAGTAAAAAGGGAAAAGGTGAAAGAAGGGAGTGATATTCAAACTGAGGAGAGTCAGACCAGGACCATTAAAAGCCTGGTCAACACTCCATTCAAAAAGGTGATGTTTGGGATTCAGATCCTCAGCTATGTACTCATTGTTGGTTCGCCGGTGATTGGAGGGGCTATTGGGGGTGTGATGGGCTTAAAGGCCGCAAAGACCGGTGGGGTGATCCTGGGAATCTTTATTGCCGGAGAGGTCCTCTTTTACGGCTCCCTGATCTTTCTTGGTAAAGAAATTGTTTTACTGATCCGGGATAAGGCCAAAGGATGGTTTAAACGAAGAAAGACTTCCTGAACCCGGGCCAACTACACTATAGTGCGGATTCGCTAAGTTGATAATCGCTTGCCTCCAGCCACTCTTTGCTAATAGTGATCCCCCATCCCGGTTCGGCCGGAAGATTCAGGCTCCCATTTTCAATTTTTAATGCTGGCGAATACATGGCCATAAGTTCATCGTTGATGCCTCCGGTCTCGATGGAGAACTCCAGGTATTTTCCCGGATTTGGAATGGCTCGCATCAGGTGGAGGGTAAAGAGTGTGACCATGCCGTGGTTGGCTGAATGAGGAATGCAGGGAATCCCCATCTTGTTGGCCATCAGCGCCGTTCTCCAGGTCCGGGTGATGCCTCCCAGGTAGAGGGGATCGGGCTGGATGATATCGAAGGTATGGGAGTTGATCATACGTCGCCATTTAGCGATATCGTTATCCTGCTCGCCTCCTGATACATCCATCGCCAGGGTATCACTTACCTCTTTGATCCACTCTGTTTCCCAGTAGGGACAGGGCTCTTCAAACTGGATGACCCCACTTTCCTCGAGCATACGCCCATAATGGATGGCCCGGTCGGGGGTGTAACTGCTGTTGGCATCTGCCAGCAGGGCGCAGGTATCGGCCAGTGCCGGCCCCATGGTGGCGATCATATCCTCGGTGCGGTTCTCCCAGGCATCGCCATTGTGAGACGCCTCTTTCCCGATCCGGTATTTAAAAGCAGTGATCCCATTTTCATCTCTGAGGCGGATCATTCTTTGCACTTCCTCATCGGGTTTAATGGCCCGGCTCATGCTTGATCCATAAATGGGGACCGGTTTTACCTCTCCTCCCAGTAGTTCACAGACTGGTTTGCCCTGAATCTGCCCGTAAAGGTCCCAGAGGGCTGTGTCGATTCCACCCAGGGCGCGATTGACATAGGACCAGGGGTATTTGAGGTTCGCTTCCACACAGAGATCCACAAGGTCATCAATTTCGGAAGGCTCCTTTCCCCACCCTATCTGAGCCAGGTTGCGGTGCAGCACAGTGGCAGCCAGGTCAGAATTGTAGGTGGATATTTGTCCCCAACCTGATGAACCGTCATCGGTGCTCACCTTTACGAGAGCTATATCCCGTTTGGAGAATGTTTCTATCTTCTTGATTCTCAGACCTTTTTCTATGATGGCGAAGTCCTTGTATCCTTCCGATTTCCCCTGGTGGTAATAGGGACCCGATCCTGGAGTTAGCTGGCTCCCGGTTTCCTCATTACCACTGCTTGTCTGACTGCACCCGGCCACACCCGTCAGGATGGCTGCGGAGGCAGAGTTTTTGAGAAAAGATCTGCGTTTCATGGGCTATCATTTTTAGATGCGATAAATATCCTTATTGACCATTTTCATTAAGCCATTGTAGTCTTCCACCCGCATCATTTCTTGAATTTGTTGACGATCCAGGGATTTTGCAAGTTTGTATGCACCCCGGGTTATTTCCGAATGACGGTTGAAGAATTCCAGTACATCGAAAATACGAGGTGAGGCATCTGTGGTAAAATACTTGTTATAGCCATACTCCAGTGCCCAGAACATCAATTCCACGTAATGTAGAAAATGGCGGCTGGCACCCACCAGGTCCCAATCGGCTTTGGTATCGTTGTCGTTGGTGTGAATATAGGCATCATAGCCGCTTTCGTAGATAAGCGAAAGTGCCTGAGCCGGGTTCTCCTGGCTCTGCAGCGAGTGTCCCATATCCATGGTAATACCCGTGTTTTTGCATTGAACATCTTTTAACAATAACAATCCTTTGGCTGTGGAATCTATCTGGCAATGCACACGGGTTTCAGAGTATTTCGGTTCAATGAACAAAGGGATTTCCGGCAGGTAATCTGCTGCTTCCCCAATGGTCTCCACCATGTATCGCCATGCAGTTTTATAGTTGATCTGAAATAGTACGTCATAGCCATCGCTTAAGGGACAGCAGGTAACATGGGGAGCACCCACTGCTTTGGCAAAATCTTTGGCCTTTTTAATCATTACCACAGCTCGATCCCGAATTCCCTGGTCCGGACGGGAAAGTGCCCCCGGAACCCATTCTGCCTCTTTTTTCACATTTACATTGATGGCAGCAAACTCCAGTCTGTATTTCGACATCCAGGCCCTGGTTTCTTCAGGTTCACCATTCTCGTAGGGAAAAACCATCTCAACACCCGTAAATCCGTCAATTTTAGAAACAAAATCCAGTTTCTCCTCAGTGCTTACCGGACGCTGGTATTCGGAGAACCGATCCTGGGTTTTCCCGAGAAAACCTATGATAATTCCCTGTTTAATTTCGGCCATAGTCTTCCTGTTTTCATGATTCCAATAATTCTTTTGTGGTGTCGGCCAGAGTTTCCAAAATCAGGCAACAGGAGCTTGCCCCTGCATCGAGTACACCACGTGAGCGTTCCCCCAGCCGACTTGCACGGCCCAATTGAGCCACCATATCCCTGGTAGAATCACGGCCGGAGATGGCTGCGCTTTTCATCTCATCCAGGGCCACCTCAAATTCTTTTCCTTCTGAGGCTGCTGTTTTAAAGGCTGCCACAGCCGGAGACAGCGTGTCGATAAGAGTTTTGTCTCCCGGTTTGGCTGGTGAGATGGACTGAACAGAGCTAAGCATAGCTTCTAAAGCCGCAGCCATGGCATGTATATCAATTTCTTCTTTACCCTCAAGTTCTTTGGCAAAACCACGAAACATTTTCCCATAGAGGGGCCCCATGGAGCCGCCAATTTTCATGATTAAAATTTTCGACAGGCTAAGTGCGGAAAAAGCCAGGTTGCCCGGGGTATTATCTAATTCCTCGCGGCACATGGTAAATCCCTTATTCATATTGACACCATGGTCTCCATCGCCAATTAATCCGTCGATATCGCTCAGGAATTGTTTATTCTCCTGTATGACCACAATCATCCGGTCGACAATCACCGCACCCTCACTGTTTTTAAAAGTACTCATGCTCGTATTCAATGAATATTACGCTGGAATTGCCTCAAACCCACCGAGTCGGCTTCGTAATCGATGCATTGTTTCAACTCTTCATCCAGTTTCATCAGGGTGAGTGTGGCACCGGCCATCTCCAGGGAAGTAAAGTAGTTGCCCACATAAGAGAGGTACACTCTCAGGCCCTTTTCTTCCAGTTTCGCGATCACATCCCTGTAAAGAATATAGAGTTCCATCACCGGGGTGGATCCCAGCCCTGAGAGAAGAAGTACCACCTCGTCTTCCTTTTCGAAAGGAAGGTCGGGAAGAACCACATCTACCATCCGCCTGGCCACCTCTGCAGCAGTTTCCAGGTCGGCCACCTCGATGCCTGGTTCCCCGTGGTGCCCGATGCCCACCTCCATCTTTCCGGGATCTACACTGAAGTTGGGGTGTCCCACATCGGGGATGGTACAGCCACTCAATCCCACCCCGATGCTTCGGGTGTTGTCAATGGCCTTCTGAGAGGCAGCAATCACCTCATCGAGGGAAGCTCCCATGGCCGCCCTGGCACCACCCACTTTCCACATCAGGATCTCCCCGGCTACTCCGCGACGTTTTTCTCTCTCGCTGAGGGGAGCAGAGGGTACATCGTCGTTGGCTACCACTTTTTTTACCCGGATACCTTCGTCCTCTGCCTCCTCCATGGCCATGGACACATTCATGTTATCGCCTGCATAGTTGCCGTAGAGGATGGCAACGCCTTTGCCCGAATCGGCTGCCTTAATGGCATCCAGGAACATCTGGGCCGGGGGAGAAGTAAATATCTCGCCCACTGCCACTGCATCACACATATTCTTTCCAATGTAGCCCACGAAAGCAGGTTTGTGGCCAGAACCTCCGCCGGTAACGATGCCCACCTTGCCTTCCACCGGGGCATGTTTGTATTTCAGCACCCGGTCATTTTCAGTGTGGCTTACCAGGTCCGGGTGGGCGTTTACGTATCCCTGGAGCATTTCATCCACCACCAGGGAGGGATCATTGATAAACTTTTGCATGAAATCTATTTTTTAAAGGATTCTTTTTCAAGGTCGCGCATGATTTCCACCTTGGGTGCAGATCGTCCTCCCTGGTATTCTGCTTTCAACCAGGCATCTACAATGGTCTTGGCCAATTCCTCCCCCACCACACGGGCACCCATGCATAGCACCTGGGCATTGTTGCTGGCCCTGAGCCTTTCGGCGGAATATACATCGTGACACACGCCGGCATAGACCCCTTCCACCTTATTGGCAATCATGGCCATGCCCAGTCCGGTCCCGCAGATCAGAATGGCCCGGTCGAGATGCTCTGCCTGCACCTTAAGCGCCAGGTTGTATCCCACCTCGGGATAGGTGGCATCAGGTTTGATTCCGTTATAGTCCAGGTCTTCCACCTCTATGCCCTTGCTTTGCAGATGTGCAACCAGCACTTTCTTCAGGCTAAAGGCCGCATCGTCTGCATCAATTACTATTTTGCTCACTTCTATAGTGTTTTATGGTTTACCTGGTAATATCCGGCAGTATCCTGGCAAGATAATCGAGGCTTTCCTGCACCCACCTGTCAGGATCCTCCACAAAGCCTCCGCTGGCTTCGCTGCCCATTTCAATGCCTGCCACACAGGGCTCGCCGTATTTCTTACAGTTCTCCTCAATGCCCAGTTCCAGCAAGCGGTCCACGTAGGCCTTGAAATCCACGGTCCCGGTTCCCAGGATGGAGTTGGTGTGTGCGAAGGATTCGGTTTCACTCAGGTGCACATGAAGCAGCCTGTCCTTGAGTTTGTCCAGCATCTCCGGTTCCTCCCGGGTGATCACCAGGTGACCCACATCCACGTTGGGATAGACATTGGGCAAGCCCAGGTCTTCCATCACTTTGGCCAGTTTGTAGGTGCTGTTCACAATGAAATAGACGTGGGGGTCCAGTTCAAATCCCACCAGCAGGTCTTTGTCCAGACACCACCCGGCAAACCTACCTACATTGTCCAGCATATAGAGCCATGACTGCTCCGGTGTGGTACCCAGTTCATAGAGTCCGCCTCCCCAGCATACCAGCAGCTGCCGGCCGCCCAGTTCCATCTGGAAATCGGCACATTGTTTCATGTATTCAAATACCGCATCCCTCTTTCTTGGATCGGAATGGGCTGTATCTTTGGTGGCCACCATCAGCATCTGTGTGCTGTGTATTCCGTTGTCCTTTACGATACGAACAGCTTCCTTTTTCTGCTCTTTACTCATGGTGGCAGGGTTGCCTTTACGGATCCCGGCGTATTCAATGTATTTGAATCCGAATTTTGCCGCAGATCTCAGCGACTCCTCCGGTCCCCTGTTACCCACTTCGTACACCAGTGTATTGAGTGCCAGTTTCATGTTGTTATGGTTTTACCCGGATTCATAAAGAGCCAGAGCGCAATGGCCATGGCCGAAAGTACCATGCATACATAAAAGAAGGGCTGGAAACTGCCGGTCCATTCATAAAGATAGGGGAATGCAATGATCGTCACAAATGCTCCCAGGTTTCCTGCCATGTTCATGGTCCCTGAGACTGCCCCGGCATTCTCTTTACCGATGTCGATGCAGAAGGCCCAGGAGGGGCTCAGGGTCATATCGGCCCCGAAAATGGCAATGGCCAGGAAGATAATTGCTAGCTCCGGGGTGTCGATGTTAGCCATCATCAGCATCCCAAAGGCAGCCAGCATAAAGCCGGTCACTGCAGGCAATCTCCTGGATATAAGCACATTCCGCTTTTTGTACAACCAGTCCACCCACAATCCGGATACCCAGTTGCCTGCAGCTCCTGCGAATAGTGGAATCATAGAATATATTCCGGCTTCCACGCCTCCCAGGGCAAAGCGATCCTTCAGGTAAGGATACATCCATGTGAGAGTGAAATAGAAGGTGAAATTGCTGGCCATGTATTGCAGCATGGCCAGCCACATGTTCCTGGTAGAGAGGATAGTCCCAAAGCTGAGCTTTATTGGTCCTGCCTGGGAGGGTTTCTCCCGGTTTTCCAGGATATACTTTTTTTCCTGTTTGCTGATGGCTCCCGATTCTTCGGGGGTATTCCTGAAAAGAGTCCTCCAGAGTATGGCAAATAATAGTCCGATAGCTCCAAAGATCAGGAAACTGAGGCGCCAACCCACGCTCCCTATGATGATGGCAACCAGGGGGAGGGCGAAGGCCGCTCCGATCCGGGAACCTGAAAAATTGATCCCCTGTACAATGCCCCGTTCCTTCACCGGAAACCAGTAGTAGACCACCTTGGCCAGGCTGGGGAAGGCCCCGGCCTCCCCGGCACCAAACAGGAAACGGATCACCAACATGCTGATGTAGTTCCAGGCAGCTCCGGTAAGGGCAGTAAGCACCGACCAGATACCCACAATGGTAGCAATTACAGTCCGTGGGCCCTTTTTGTCGGCCCACTTGCCGGCGGGTGTCTGAAACAGGGCATAGCCCAGAGTGAACATGGCCATCACCCATCCAAAATCTGTCAGGTCGAAATTAAGATCGGAAGAGATCTCCTCCTTGGCTGCCGAGATGCAGGCCCGGTCAATGTAAAGCAGTACCGTGAGCATAAAGGTGGAGAAGACCAGCAGAATTCGAATAGGGAAGGAGGGCTTTTTCATGGAGTTTTAATGACTCATTTACTATCTTTGACGAATCATAACTGCTTACCAAAGATGGGAAAAATACTGGAAAAGATAGCTGAAGGAAAGACACTGGTTTCGGACGGAGCCTGGGGTACCTTTCTTCACCTGAAAGGGCTGAAAGCCGACGAATGTCCCGAAGGGTGGAACCTGACAAGGCCGGACGATGTGCTGGATATCGCACAAAGCTATGTAGATGCCGGGGCCGACCTGATCCTGACCAATAGTTTTGGGGGCAGTCCCCATAAGCTGCAAGGCTATGGCTTTCAGGATCAGGTCTATGAGCTCAATAAAGCAGCCGCCGAAATATCTAAAAAGGCAGCTGGTGATCGGGCACTGGTCCTTGGGTCCATGGGTCCGACGGGAATCATGGTGATGATGGGAGAAGTTCCCCCACAGGAAATTTTCAAAGGATTTATGGAGCAGGCCAGGGGGCTGGTGGATGGCGGGGTGGATGGAATTGTGGTGGAGACCATGACCGATCCGGAAGAGGCCCGACTTGCCATTGAGGCCATTAAAAAAGTATGCGAGCTGGATGTGGCCTGTACCTTTACATTTTCCAAAACGCAGGCCGGTGAATACCGGACCATGATGGGTACCGGTGTTGAAGAGTTCCTGGAAATGGCTCTGTCAGCAGGAGCGGATATCATTGGCGCCAACTGCGGGAACGGAACTGCCGGGATGGTCGAGATTGTAAAGGAGATCAGGGCGCTGAATCCGGATGTCCCCATTCTGGTTCATGCCAACGCAGGATTACCCCAGTACCTGGACGGGAAGACGGTTTTTCCTGAAACTCCGGGTGTGATGGCACCCCAAATGAAAGATTTGGTAGCTGCCGGGGCCAATATGGTGGGGGGATGCTGCGGAACCACCCCCGAACACATCACACAGATCGTCGCCGAGTTATCTAAATAGTGGCTTCGG
>SPBY01000190.1 GCA_004525825.1 Bacteroidia bacterium | reverse complement strand
GGTGAATGGTGCCGGAGCTTCGGCCAGTTCCTGTGC
Source organism: Bacteroidia bacterium (assembly GCA_004525825.1). Classification (GTDB taxonomy): domain Bacteria; phylum Bacteroidota; class Bacteroidia; order Bacteroidales. The sequence continues at coordinate 6,192 of SPBY01000190.1, read as the reverse complement.
CAGGCTCTATATATCACTGGGGGTTAAACCCGAAAATATCTTGATGCTTGATTCAAGGGGGGTATTAAATTCCCGGAGAGAGGGTTTGAATAAATATAAGCAGGCATTTGTAAGGGAAACAGACGCTGATACTCTGGAAGATGCCATGAAGGATGCCGATGTGTTTTTGGGACTTTCTGTGGCGGATGTGCTCACTTCGAAAATGCTCCAGTCCATGAACCGGGATCCTATCGTTTTTGCCATGGCCAATCCAAATCCTGAGATAACCTATGAAAAGGCAATCGCAGCAAGAGAGGACATTATTTTTGCCACGGGAAGGTCAGACTATCCCAACCAGATCAACAATGTTCTGGGATTTCCATTTATTTTCAGGGGAGCCCTGGATGTCAGGGCCACCTCCATCAATGAAGAGATGAAGATTGCGGCCGTGAATGCCCTGGCTTCTCTGGCAAAGGCTACTGTGCCGGAAGTGGTGAGCAAAGCTTACAGGGTCGAAAACCTCCACTTCGGGAGGGATTATATCATTCCAAAACCCCTTGATCCCCGTTTGATATACCATGTGGCCCCGGCAGTGGCTAAAGCGGCCATGGATAGCGGAGTGGCAAGAACCCCCATCCAAGACTGGGACGCATATAAGGAGTCGCTGAAAGAGCGGATGGGAATAGAGAACCGCTTAATTCACGAGGTAAGGGTGAAGGCACAGCAAAACCCCAAAAGGCTGGTCTTCAGTGAAGCTGCCAGCTTCAAGATGCTGAAGGCGGTGCAGACCATTGTGCAGGAGAATATTGCCAGCCCGGTATTGCTGGGAGATAAGCAGCATATTGAACAGTTGATCGAGGAGTATCACCTGGAACTGGATGGGATCGAAATTCTGGATCCCACGGGACCCGGAATGAAAAAAACCAGGGAGAAATATGCCCGTAAACTCTATAAGATGCGCCAGCGAAAGGGAATGACCGTGGAGGATGCATTGAAACAGATGAATCAGCCCAATGATTTTGGGATGATGATGGTGAACGAGGGGGATGCCGATGCTTTCCTATCCGGTTTTTCAAGCAAATACGCTGATGTCATCAGGCCAGCCATCCAGATTGCAGGCGTCAGAAATCAACACAAGCATATTGCCGGGATGTACATTGTGCATACCAAAAAGGGTCCCTATTTCTTTGCCGACACCACGGTGAATATTCAACCTTCGCCCCTTACATTGGTGGATACTACTGTAATGGTGGCTGACCAGGTGTCACATTTCGGCATTGAACCTGTCATTGCCTTGGTCTCGTATTCAAACTTTGGCGCCATCAAGGGAACCAGCTCCTTTCGGGCGAAAGAAGCTATAGAAATATTACACAGGGATTATCCGGAACTTATCGTGGATGGTGAAATGCAGATGAACTATGCACTGAATACAGAGTTGAGAAAGCAGAAATTCCCCTTCACCAAATTGGGCAACAAAAAGGTAAATACAATCATCTTCCCCAACCTTAGTTCAGGGAATATAGCTTATAAGATGATGCAGGAAATTGGTGGCAGCCAGGTTACAGGGCCCATTTTGCTTGGTTTAGGAAAGCCTATACATATCCTGCAGATGGAGAGCGAAGTAAGAGAAATTGTGGACATGGCGGCATTTGCAGTGGTAGATGCCCAGTTCCAGCGGTAAAAAGAAAAGGGTGCCGGCAGAGGCACCCTTTAAAACTATATTATCAAACACGTATTATCTACTGGTAGTCTACCAGCGATTCCATCAATTTTTTTCTTGTGAAGAAAATGCGACTCTTCACGGTTCCTATTTTAAGATCCAGTTCCTCAGCAATCTCCTTGTATTTGAAACCCTGGGTATGCATCAGGAAAGGAACCTTTAATTCATCCTGCAGCTTGTCGATGTGCTTTTTGATTTCTTTGTGTTGCATGCTAGAGTCAGGTTTGATGAAGTTGGACTCTTTGGAGTTGTTCAGGTAATAGAGATCTTTTGTGGTATCCACTATGGTATTTTGCCTGACAGCCTTTCTGTAATTATTGATAAAGGTATTCTTCATAATGGTATAGGCCCATGCTTCGAAATTTGTAAATTCTATGAATTTATCTTTGGATGAAAGAGCCTTCACGTAAGTTTCCTGCACAAGATCCTTTGCTGCTTCGCGGTTGGCTGTTAAACTAAGGGCAAATCTTTCAAGCCTTTGTTCCATGTTGATCAGCCGGCTATTAAACTCCATTGTTGTCATATTATCGTTGGTTTTATTATTTATTCGATTGTTTGTTTAACAAATATATGAATCAATTAAACAGCAGTCAAGTGTTTTATCTTTACAAGGCCTAGAAAATAATGCAATTCCAAATAAGCGATTAAGGGGAAGTACTTGATAATAGAGGAGTAGGAAGTATTTTAATATAGGCTAATCTAAATAACGAAATACTGCAAAATTGTTGATCGATTCCCTTGTATTGTTAAACAGGGATACAGTTTAAATTCCACATTAGTTTACAAAGTACGGAAAGCAAAGAGGGAAATGCCCTGGAGGAAAAAGAACAGGAAATTTAATATTATTTATAAAAGGGAGCTTAAAAAATCGGTGAGATAAGTGATGTGGGGCAAATGAAGGTGATTTGGGGAGAGTTCCTTGAATTGATCTTCAGCTTGACCGGACATGAAGAGAACTTTCTTGTCAGGGAAAGCGCCGCCCAGGTCCTTCAGGTAGAGCAAGAGGTCAAAGCCGGGCAGAGAGGTAGTACTTGAAACCAGGACAGCATCAAACTTTTTCGCTGCTCCAATGGCCAGTACATCCGAATAGGGAACCGACTGGCCCAGGTAGATCACTTCATGCTTGGCTTCTTTAATCAGGTATTGGGCAATCAACAACCCGATTTCGTGCCATTCTCCTTCGGGAAGCAGCAGAAGGAACTTCTTTCCATGAGGATTGAAGGTGTTGGATAAACCATTGGTGGCGGCAATGATCTTCTGGCGTATCAGATAGGAGACAAAATGCTCCTGTGCAGGATAGACGTCACCGGATTGCCAGAGGATCCCTACTTTCTGCAGGAATGGACATAATACCTCTATTATCGTCGCTTTTAAACCCTTTTTACTGATCGATTTTTCAATCAAGGACTCCAGTTTGTATTCATCAAAATCGATCATGGACATCACCATGGAATCTACAATAGTATCGCTGGAATGAGAGGCCCCGGCCACCCTGATGATTTCTTCTTTGAGTTCAAGGTCGTTCAGCCTGGCGATGTTGGAGATCTTTATACCATGGCGGTTCAAGACGGCCACATTCAAAATCTTTTTCAGGTCATTGTCCGTATAGTACCTGATGTTGGTGTTAGTGCGATGCGGCTCTACTAAGCAGTAACGTTTTTCCCAGATCCTGATGGTGTGGGCTTTAATGCCTGATAGATTTTCCAGCTCTTTGATTGAATATACTGCCATTTGTAGAGATCCTTCTTCACGGATTCAGGCAATAAACAATAAAACCGGAAGCTTTGTTTAGCATTGAGGGAAAAAATATTAAACAATCATAGTTTTTTGATCAGCATTACTCCATCCCTGAGTGGTAGTAACAGATTCTCAACACGGGGATCATCGTTTACCATTTGATTGAACTGGTCAATGATACGGGTGGTGGCATCGGGTAAGGGGTTATCCAGCACCTTGCCTCCCCACAATACGTTGTCGGCCAGGATATATCCCCCCAATCGTACCTTTTCGATTACCAGGTCATAATAGGCGGGATAGTCGTCCTTATGGGCATCCATAAATACGAGGTCAAAGCTTCCTGTCAATGACGGAATCACCTCCAGAGCATCTCCGTTGATCAGATCAATTTGATCTTTCAGTCCGGCTTTACTGAAAAATTCCAGAGAAGTTTCCCTAAGTTCATCATTGATTTCAATGGTTATCAGCCGACCACCTTCCCGGAGGCCACGGGCCAGGCAGATGGCAGAATAACCGGTATAGGTACCGATCTCCAGGATTCGTTCCGGAGACAAGATCTTCGAAAACAGGGTAAGAAAGCTTCCCAGAATATGTCCCGATAACATCCTGGGGTGAACCTCATTGAGGTAGGTATGCCGGGCAAGTTCTTTTAGTACCGGATCTTCCTGGCTGGAGTGTTCCAGGAGATAGCGATCAAGCAATTCAGGGTCACTAAAAAGCTCCATTATTCAAAGATCAGGGTATTCATAAGGTGTGGATCAAGGATCTCATTGGCTGTCTCCCTCAGACCGTGGACGGTGATCTCTTCCAGTTTTTTGAGTATGGTATCAAGACTGTCCACACGGTTAAATATCAGGAAGCTTTTGCCTGAAGAAAGCATCAGGTGTTCATTATTCTCATGGGATATGGCCAGTTGACCCATCATCTGCTTACGGGCATGTTTCAACCTGCTATCTGCAATCAGGGTGGTTCTAAGCTTCCTGATTTCATCCCTGACCACCCGCATGCTTAAATCAAACTTCTCTGCATCGCTGCTGAAATAGATCATCATGGCACCCGTATCTGTGTACGGGGCATAGTGCGATTCGGCACTGTAAGAGTAACCGCGGCGTTCCCGCAGGGCCATGTTCAGGCGGGAATTCATTCCGGAGCCTCCCAGAATATTGTTCAGTAGATATAGCTGCAGGCGTTTCTGATCGGGAAGGGCATAGGCACTCCCAAGCATCATGCAGTGCTTCTGATAGGTATTTCTCTTTTCTACCACCCTTTTTGCAGAAACTGTCTCGGGTTGAAAGCGTTTCCGTGTCCGGGATTTTTGAGGGATGCTTCCAAAGTACTTTTCCGCTGTTTTTTTAATCTCCGCAAAGGAGAGATTCCCCACCGATGACAGCACAATTTCGTCAGTGGCATAGTTCTCAGCATGGAAGTTTTCCAACATCCCGTTCCGGAACCTGCCCAACGACTCTTCGGTACCAAGGATATTTCTGCCAATGGAGTGATTGGGAAACAAGAGCTCTTCAGCACGGTCAAAAATCAGTTCAGAAGGCGAATCGTCGTATCCCTGGATCTCGCTGAGGATCACTTCAGCTTCTTTTTCCCGCTCCTTTTCAGGGAAACTGGAATGAAGGAAGATATCCTGGATCAGCTCAATGGCCCTGAAATAGTCCTGCTTCAGAAAAGAGGCATGTAGGGCAGTCTCCTCTTTGGCGGTATATGCATTGATCTCTCCACCCACATCCTCAAGCCGGGAAATGATCTGGTAGGCAGATCTTTTGGTGGTACCTTTGAAGAACATGTGTTCCATGAAATGGGCCAAACCATGCTCGTTGGGATTTTCATCACGGGTACCGGTATGTACAATCAGACCAAAGTGGGCAACATCCGACTGGTTGGGCCGATGTATAAGCCTGATCCCGTTCTTAAGCTGGCAGGTATGTAAAAGAGAAGCCATTTCCGGCACAAAAGTATAAAATCCGGGGCACATAGATTCATAATGGGAAGTTTCCAAAAAAATATATAAATTTGCATCGCTTTTACAGCATCGGTGCCATAGCTCAGTAGGTAGAGCACAGGACTGAAAATCCTGGTGTCCCTGGTTCGATTCCTGGTGGCACCACCCCAAACCGCGAACGCCCCCTTAAGATCAAGTATCTGAGGGGGCGTTCCATTTTATGTTGACGGGAGCGTTGATGAATTCTTCAGTCCAGATTTATGAGCCAGGTTCTGATCATATCTTGAAACAAGGGATCAAAGGCTTGTTGCTCGGCGATATCCCAAGTCACACATCGATCTGTAACTTTGTAGAAACCGTGCTGTCCGCCCTCCATGACTTTTATCGTGAAATTGTCAGGCGGATTGTTGTTAAATAGAATGTTGAAATGCTCAATATTCTGCTCTGGATCCACATTGATATCGTACTCTGCAAACAAGAGCAAAGTTGGACAATGCATGGATTTTAGAGTCTTGTCATTGTCATAGTCAGCTATCAGGTACCAGAAGCGCGCACTACCGATGATTCCTGTTCTTTTACCCACATTATAACCTCGCTGTTTGTTCTTTCTGTCTTTTTCCATTCGCTTGATCAGCGCATCTCCGGAATAACCTTCACACATATATAGCAAGCTATCGTTTGATCCTGTCTGTGCCCTCACTCCAACAGTTGGGCCAGCCAATGCGATTACAAAAGCTATATCTTCATGTTGTGCTGCAACAATTTGAGCGATCCAGCCACCCTGACTATGTCCACTTACCCCTAT
>SPBY01000600.1 GCA_004525825.1 Bacteroidia bacterium | reverse complement strand
TAAATTTGCAATCCGTTTATCTGAAACAGAGACAAATCCAATTAAATATTTTTAGTTCATGGCGAAAGCAAAGAAAATCGAAGAGGTTGCAGAGATGACTGTTGCTGAAAAGTTGAAAGCATTGTATGACCTGCAACTGGTAGACACGGCCATAGATAAAATCCGGATTCTACGCGGAGAATTGCCCCTGGAAGTTCAGGATCTTGAAGATGAAATAGAAGGCTTGCAGACCCGGGTTTCCAAATACGACGATGACATTGCGGCCCTGGATAAATCCATCAACGGGAAGAAGCAGGAGATTGCCAATGCTCAGGAGCTCATCAAGAAGTATGAAGAGCAGCAGAACAATGTAAGAAACAACCGTGAGTATGATTCCCTCTCCAAGGAGATCGAATTCCAGACCTTGGAGATAGAACTTTCTGAAAAGCGCATCCGTGAGTTTACAGTCCAGATAGAGGAGAAGAAAGTGGTCATTGATGAATCCAAAGGCGTACTGAATGAACGGAAGCTGGACCTGGAAAATAAGAAAAAGGAGCTGGAAGACATCATTGAGGAGACCAAGAAGGAAGAGGACGTGATGGAGAAGAAAAGCAGCATCCTGGAGGGAATCATTGAAGAGCGCCTGATTTCTGCCTACCAGAAGATCAGGGCCAATGCGCTTAACGGATTGGCTGTTGTACCGGTAGAGCGTGATGCTTGCGGTGGATGTTTTAACAAAATCCCGCCCCAGCGTCAACTGGACATAGCTTCCAGGAAAAAGATCATCGTTTGCGAATACTGTGGAAGAATCCTGGTGGATTCCCAACTCAGCGAGGAGAACGAATAGCAGTTAGGGGAGCGGACGACTCGTGACGGTCTGTCAGACGTGTCCGCGTATCGTCCAGGAATTGTAGCATAAGATCCCGGTCCTCCGCAGACATTCCCAGTTGGGAAACAGAGGAGGCCTCCATATTAGCAGGCACCAGTGTAAAGCCGGTGCCTGTTTTTGTTTGTGGTTTCCATACCCATACGGGCAGGTAGGCATGGTTCTTAATTTCGGGGCCATTGGGTCCCTTCACCAGTTCCAGCTCAAAGAGGATCCCGCCGTTCCGATAGCGCTCCCGCTGGTTTGAGATCAGGTTCCCCATGGAATAGACCACCAGGTTTCCCGCGCCTTCACCTCTGATAGGCTGCACCACATGGGGATGGGATCCGATGATGCAGTCTGCCCCATGCCTGAACATAAAATTGGCCAGATCCCTTTGCTCACTGTTCTCATTGAGCTGGTATTCGCTGCCCCAGTGAATGAACACCAGAATGAAATCGGGCTCGGCAGTGGCCGCTTTTTCAAGATCCCCCTGGATTTGAGTTTTATCAATGCGGTTGACAATGACTGGTAGCTTCTCTTCCAATCCGTTGGTACCATAGGTGTAGTTCAGAAAGGCGATCCGTATTCCCTCCTTTTCCACCACCAGCGGATAGTGAGACTTCCTTATGGAAGGATGATCAAAGGTGCCTGTCTGAATCAGGTCCCTTTGATCCACTTGTTCAATGGTCCTCTCCAGCCCGTTCTGTCCCCGGTCCAGTGCATGGTTGTTAGCATTGACCAGGATATCAAATCCGGCCCATTTAAGGGCATCGGCCAGCTCGTCGGGACTAGAAAAGGCCGGGTATCCCTTGTAGGGTGGACCGGCAAAGGTGACTTCCAGGTTCCCGATGACCAGGTCGGCCTCCTGCAGATAAGGGCGCAGGTATTGGAAACAGGGCTTGTAGTCGTATCCAGCATTGCCAGTGGCCAGGGCTGAAGCGATCTGGGTATCGTGACCCATGATGTCGCCGGAAAAAACCAGTTTCAGCTTTGACTCCTGGGCCTGGACGGAGCTGGTAAAAAAAATCAGGATCAGGAGAAAAAGTGCTTGGATACGGTATCTTGTATAGGACATGTCCGATTAGATGTTTACAGGGTCCAATATAATAAGTTATGTCTTTTTTCGAACTTCCACTTTTCAACAAACCATCAAGATGTACAAATGAGCCATACTCATTCTGGCCACCATTTTCTCAGGCTGCCTTCGGCCGGCTGCTGAAACAGAACAGAGCAATCAGCCTGAACCATCAGAGGTTTTAGTGGAATATACCCACCTGACACCCACCTATTTCAGAAGTAGATTGGCAGAGGCCCCCATCGCTTATCTTCCATTGGGGACCCTTGAATGGCATGGAGAGCACCTGCCCGTGGGTTCCGACGGACTGCAGTCTTTCTCCTTCATGAAGGACATGGCAAGGGAAATTGGTGGGATCGTACTGCCCATGTTGTACCTGGGACAGGATATCATGACCGACCATGCAGCAAGCAACGAAAGCTCTTTGATGATGTATTGCTATCCGGAATTACCAGCTGCCGCCGGCGCCGCCACCGCCAAAGGAGCCCCCTCCTCCGCCGGAAAAACCACCTAAGCCGCCTCCGCCTCCGCCGCCGAAGCCACCACTGCCCGAGGAGAAGTTGCCCCAGCTGCCCGAGGAACGGCCTCCAGAAAGCATGCCCAGTGCCAGCCACAGGGGCAGGTTGCTACGGCCCATGCCTGAACTTCTGCGCCTTCCGCCAAACAGAACCGAGAAGAGGATGATCATAAAGAT
>SPBY01000420.1 GCA_004525825.1 Bacteroidia bacterium | reverse complement strand
GGAGGGACATAAGCCACAGGAATCGTTATCCTGCCGGTCGTTGCAGGCCAGATATTGGGCCATCGCTATGGCCAGAGGCAGCTTTCCTGTTCCCGGGGGACCAAATAGCATCAATGCATGAGGGGTGCGGTCGTCTCGCACCAGTCCCAGGAGTTTTTGCTTCAACTCCTGCTGTCCTATTATCTCTTTGAACAACATTGTAGTTACAAACTGTAAATGTAGAATTTCTTTTTTACCTTTGGGATTCCCAAGCGGAACTCTTTACTTTTACTTTAAACATATAGATATGCAAATGATTGATAATTATAACTTTGCAGGCAAGAAAGCAATCATCAGAGTGGACTTCAATGTGCCCCTTGGAGCCCAGTATGAGGTGAGCGATGATACCCGGATCCGAGGTGCTCTTCCCACCATTAAAAAGGTGCTTGCCGATGGTGGATCGGTCATACTTATGTCACACCTGGGCAGGCCAAAATCAGGTCCTGAAGAGAAATTCTCACTGAGGCATGTGATTCCTACCCTTTCGAATCTTCTTGGAACGGACATCCAGTTTGCCGACGACTGCATGGGAAAGCAGGCTCTGGAAAAATCCGCCGCTTTGAAGCCGGGTGAGGTGCTTCTTCTGGAGAACCTCCGTTTTTACTCTGCCGAGGACAAAGTCAAAACAGATGAAGAGAAGGCTGCCACCAAGGTATTTGCCCAGAAACTCTCCACCTATGCGGATGTTTATGTGAACGATGCTTTCGGTACTGCACACCGGGCTCATGGTTCCACCGCTGTGATTGCTGATTTTTTTGCCCAGGACTCAAAAATGTTCGGCTTCCTGATCAACAAGGAAATCGAGGCCATGGACAAGGTGCTCCACCACTCTGACAAACCCATGACAGCCATCATGGGCGGTGCCAAGGTATCTGATAAGATCCAGGTGATTGAAAACCTCCTCGATAGGGTGGATAACCTGATTATCGGAGGAGGCATGACCTACACCTTTATCAAGGCACGTGGGGGTGAAATCGGAAACTCCCTCTGCGAGGAAGACAAACTGGATGTGGCCACCGAGCTGGTTAAAAAAGCCGAAGCCAAAGGAGTGAACCTGATTCTTCCGGTGGACCAGGTACTGGCCGATAAATTTGACAACGAGGCCAACACCGAACTGGCCGGCATAGACCAGGGCAAGGAAGGATTCATGGGCCTCGATATCGGTGCTCTTTCTATAGAGGCACTCACCGAAGTCATTATGAACTCCAAAACCATCCTCTGGAACGGTCCCATGGGTGTATTTGAGATGCCCAACTTCCAGAAGGGAACCGTTAGCATCGCCAAAGCCATTGCCGAGTCGACCGCCCAGGGTTGCTTCAGCCTGGTGGGCGGAGGAGACTCTGTGGCAGCCGTCAATAAATTCGGACTGGCCGACAAGGTGAGTTATGTGTCGACCGGTGGCGGCGCTATGCTGGAGTACATTGAAGGCAAGGTACTGCCCGGCATCAAGGCCATCAGGGGATAGATTATGTCAAGGACAATACAGGATATTTTCAATATTAATGATCACAGAACCTTCAGGGCGGCTGCCCTGGAGGTTTTTTATTACCAGTCCCGCCATACCCCTGTGTACAGAGAATACCTGGCGGCACTTCGGGTGGATCCTTCGTCGGTAAATGAACTGGAACAAATTCCCTTTCTCCCCATAGAATTCTTCAAATCACACTCTGTGATTGTGGAATGGAAAAATGCAGAAGTGGTTTTTGAAAGCAGCGGCACAGTGGGGAACACTCCCTCTTTTCACCATGTGGCCGATGCCTCCCTATATCACAAAAGTTTTACCACCGCTTTCCAGCTCTTCTATGGCGATCCGGACAAATACTGCATTCTGGCACTGCTTCCCGCCTACCTGGAGCGATCAGGATCTTCCCTGGTTCATATGATGGATCACCTGATCACCGACTCCGGACACCCCGACAGCGGTTTCTACCTCAACAACCTGAACGAGCTGGCATCGCTCTTGCAAAAAAGAAATGAGGACCAGCAACCCACCCTGCTGGTGGGGGTTAGTTTTGCCTTGCTGGACCTGGCTGAGCAACATCCCATGCCCTTGAAGGATCATATCATGGTGATGGAAACAGGGGGGATGAAGGGTCAACGCAAAGAGATGGTGCGGGGGGAACTTCACGAACAATTGAAAACCGCCTTTGGGCATATTGCCATTCACTCTGAGTACGGGATGACCGAGTTATTGTCCCAGGCTTACTCCAAGGGAGATGGACTCTTCCACTGCCCACCCTGGATGAAGATCCTGGTTCGCGATCCCAATGATCCCCTGGAGCTGCTGGCTGCCGGACAAAGCGGGGGCATCAATGTCATCGACCTGGCCAACCTGAACAGTTGTTCCTTTATTGCCACCGGAGATCTGGGCAAAGTCTTTGAGGACGGCAGCTTTGAGGTGCTGGGACGCTTCGATCACTCCGACATCAGGGGGTGTAACCTGCTGGTTTCTTAATCTCCTTTCCAGACCAGGAGGGTGAGCATGCCGGTTCCCGGATCTTCAAAGGGTCCTGCCGAAGGATTGTCAGGATCGCGTTTCTTGCCGAAATAATCGTTGTCGATTTGCAAGGGGGACCCATCCGGATTTTCCCAGGCTTGTCCGGTTCGGACCGCTGACCCAAGATACCCGGTGGTGATCAGGGGACGTAATAGCTCCGGGTCCGCCTGCTCCAGGGTGATATGCAGGTAGAGATCGCCCTCCTGTTCTTCCAGCTTTAAGCCAGCAGGTCCTGCATTGCCGATCCTTATTCCCTCTTCTGATGCAAAGGGTATGGCCCCATCGTAATAAAGATTGTGGCCGATGTGGACCGGGAACTCGTAATCCACCAGGTTATAGGCGTTCAGTCCGCTCCACTGATCGGAAGCTAGAGAATCACCAGGAGCCACAAACAGGTTGTTGTAGTAGCGATCGTCCCCCAGGGTGGTAGAGCTCAAGCCCAGAATGGTCGTGCTGTGCGGATGATGAAAAGGGGTGGAGCGGTCCAGCACCTTTTGCAGGATGATCTCTCCTGCGATCAGGTTGTGTACATAGGCTCCTCCCTCCGACCAGTTATGGATGCCCGACAGAAAGATGTTGTTGTCCACCAGGTAGGGCCCGTGGTTCACTTCGGCAAAAAGATCGGCCAGTTCGTTGTTGTAGCAAATATTTCCGGTGATCCTGGTGCCCTGGGTCATCCAGTCCATCCACATGCCCTTGTGTGCATCATGTAGCCGGTTGTTCTTGATAAGTACATCTATGGGAGCATGGAATTTAATGGCTCCTATCTCATACCCGAAAAAGAGGCGTTTGGTCCAGATGTGATGGATGTGGTTCCCACTTACCTCACTGTTGATGGCTCCCAGGCTCCCGCAAATTCCTGTCTGCTCGCAATTGTATATGATGTTGTGGGTGACCAGGTGGCCCCCGATGTTCTCCTTGGACCAGCCAGATCCATCCAGAGCATTTACCACGATCCTGTTGTAATGATCTGCCCCGCTGGTACCAGGTTCCCAGCCATTGTGTCCACTCTTTCGGTCTTTCCCAAGGGTGATTCCGGAGCACTTGGAGTCATGAATGGTACAATTTTGAATGATCCACCCCTTGCTCCAGTGGGTGCCGATGATTCCCACTTGCTCAGCTGAAGGAGGGGCCCACTGGGTGGCAGCCTGGCTCATATGAAAACCATCCACGGTAATGTAGTTCCTGCCCGGGGCATCCGGGTAAAAACAACTTT
>SPBY01000623.1 GCA_004525825.1 Bacteroidia bacterium | reverse complement strand
CTCATACTGCTTATGCTTGCTACCACAGGTACCTGTTCTACCAAAATTCGGACCTCTATTTCAGTCCTGGGTCTGACTCTTCGATGCTGTCCCCGGGAAGTGCAACATGGGTTCTTTTCTGCATGTTCATAAACAGTGAATAGTGAGCTTAGAGAAATGTTATCTTTGCCAAAAGCAGAAAAGATTGTATGTCTCTTTTATGGGTGAAGAACATATTTGGGACAAAAATATTTTATAATATAAGGCCATAGATTCAATCCCTATATGCTGAACACAGACAAGCTCCAGCCCCTTGAGGTTTGGGGCTACTTTAATGAAATCCTTGCTATACCCAGGATCTCCAAAAAGGAGGATCAGATCATCGCTTACCTGGTAAGTTTTGCTAAAAAACACAAGCTCGCATACAAGAAGGACCGGGTGGGTAACCTGTTGATATCCAAGTCTGCTACCAAGGGAATGGAAAATAAAAAAGGAATTATCCTGCAGTCGCATGCCGATATGGTGGGAGAGAAGCAGGCCGGTGTTCAGCACGATTTTGATAAAGACCCCATCGAAGCTTACCAGGAAGAGGGATGGGTCAGAGCCTATGGAACCACCCTCGGTGCCGACGATGGGATCGGGATTGCTGCTTCCATAGCTATCCTGGCCTCAAAAACTATAGAACATGGTCCGCTGGAATGCCTCTTTACCATTGATGAGGAGAGCGGGATGACGGGCGCACTGGGTTTGCAGCCCGGATTTCTAAAGGGTTCTGTATTGCTGAATCTTGATTCGGAGGATGAAGGAGAGATCTTCATCGGTTGCGCAGGGGGGATGGATACGATGGCTACCTATAAGTATAAGAAAAGGAGGTCGAAGAGAAATTGGATCGCTTTGCGAGTGAAAGTGGTGGGATTGCAGGGAGGCCATTCGGGGGATGAGATCCACCGGGGATTCGGAAACTCACTGAAAATCCTGAACAGATTCCTCTGGAACGCCGATCGGCGTTTTAAAATCAGACTCGCCAAGCTGCAGGGGGGGAAAGCTAGGAATGCCATACCCAGGGAGGCAGAGGCAGTGATTATGGCTCCGGCCGGGAGCCTGAATCTTATCAAGGTCTACTTTGAATCCTTTGTAAGCATCCTGAAAAGTGATCTGAAAGTGATCGAACCGGATTTTGATATGACTCTGGAGCTGACCGATCTTCCCGAATTCAACATGCGCCGCAAATCACAGCAAAAGCTGTTCAACGCATTATATGCCTGCCCCCATGGGGTGATTGCCATGAGCCAGGAGATCCCCGGACTGGTGGAGACCTCCACCAACCTGGCATCCATCAGGCAAAAAGGCGAAGATACACTGGAGATAGTTACCAGTCAGCGCAGCAGTGTTGAATCGGCCAAACAGGACATAGCCGACAGGATGGCTGCTTTGTTCAGCCTGATGGGGGCTTCTGTGAGGCATTCAGACGGATATCCTGGCTGGAAACCCGATTTGTCATCGGAAGTGCTGAAGATCTCAGCGAGGGTATATCAGGAGCTGTTCCAGAAGGAAGCCGATGTGAAGGCGATCCATGCGGGACTGGAGTGCGGACTCTTTTTACAAAAGTATCCCGCTCTGGACATGATCTCCTTTGGCCCAACCATCAAGGGAGCACACACCCCGGAGGAGCGCATACGCATCGATACGGTGGAGAAGTTCTGGGTATTCCTGTTGGAGCTTCTGAAACAGGCTCCCTGAGCCCGCTTACTTATTCCACTGCTTCAAAATCTCTTTTGGTAACCCCGCAAACAGGGCAATACCAATCGTCCGGAATGTCCTCAAACTCAGTTCCAGGTGCGATACCGCTGTCAGGATCCCCTTCCTCGGGATCGTAAACGTAACCACAAATGGTGCACTGATATTTTTGCATCAATCCCGATGTTTGGAAGGCAGAAATAAGCGGAATCCTGTCAGAAACAGCAGGGAGCCGGTAACCACTTCACCGGTCTCGACATCCAGTTCAGATCCATTCATACTGTGCGGGATCAGATAGACAGCAAGCATCACCACGGCAGCACCAATGGACAACCATCTTCCGTAAGATTTCTTCCTCAGGAACCAGGCCAACACGAAGGCGATCAGGGCAAACAAGACTTTGTTATCGGTGAGGTCATCCCCCAGAGGCCATCCGGTCCAGAACTGTCCGAAGGAGTACTTCTGAACAATGGGACCCAGGACAAATCCTCCTATAAGCAGGAATATGAGGGTAATACCGGTATATTTCTTGTATTCTGGCATATTGGCCAGGGCGAACAGGATGGTGGCCATGGACCAGATCACCGTCAGTATCATCATCAATACATGTGGTAAAAGTGCCCAGGCAGGTACATCTCCACGGAATCGGATGACCACGTTTGTATCATCATTCAAAGCAATTACTTTACCATCGGCTATCAATTCCAGGTGATATTCAATTTTACCAGCTGGTGGCTGATGAGGAAGGCTTGTGCTCAGAGTATCCCCTTTCCTTTCCAT
>SPBY01000353.1 GCA_004525825.1 Bacteroidia bacterium | reverse complement strand
GGGAATCTGCTGTACCACGTCTTTCCAGGCGCTTCTGAAACGATTCACCTCCATATCGGCTTCCTGTTTGTGGGCCGAAGACGCATGCAACTCCTTTTCAATGATTTCTGAGAGAAGACGGGAGCTGAGCTGGAACACGGAGTTGTTGAACCTGACCACCTGTTCCCTGCTTCGATAGTTCTCCTTCAATGCAAGCACATGGACCTCCTGATGGGCAAAATCGCTTTCCAGTTCTGAGGCCAAAATCTTCCAGTCTGAGTTTCTCCAGCGATAGATGGACTGTTTCACATCCCCCACTACCAGGCTCTGCTCCCCTGCAGCCAGGGAGTTATCGAGCAGCGGCCGGAAATTGTCATACTGGAACAGTGAGGTGTCCTGAAACTCATCCAGCATGATGTGACTGAAGCGATTCCCGGTCCTCTCATATACAAAGGGCACCTGGTTCCTTCCAATGATTCCTCTTAAAAAGCGGCCCGAATCAGCAATCAGGAAGAGGTTGCGCTCGCTGGTATAGTTTTGCACATACTCCCTTATATCTCCCAGGATCCCGAGTGTATAAAAATTGCCACGAACCGCTGCGATGGTGTTCAGTGTTTCCTGGTGTGCATAGATTTGATTAAGCAGGGGGAGTAAGCTGTCCGTGGTTAGATTCTCCATGGCAACAGGAGCATCTTTTTTTAGCCACTTATCACTTTGCTCCAGTGCTGCGATTTTCGAAGCTGTAAAATCGATGTCCTTTCCACCCCTGGCAGCGACAAACAGGGTCGCGGGTGACTTGCCGGCCCCTTTGAACTCTTCGGGTGTCACTCCCTGTTTCGCCATTTGATCCAGGGCCTGAGTGGCTGCAGCGATCATCCCCTGTCGGGCCTGCGCCTCCAGTTTTCTCAAATCGGCCAGAAAAAGGTCCAGCTCACTCTTTCCCAGCGAGGCAAAGTCGTTATGCAGGAACAGCTCCTGGAAAGACTCCTTGAAAAGCTGTTCTCCCAACTGGATCATTTCGCGCCTGAAATCCCAGGAGAGTGAATTCTCCATGCGTTCCATGGCATAACGAATGAGCCACTTTTGAAGTTCTGGTTGATTACCTATATCCTGGAACAGGCTGTCCACCGCCAGGGAGAGTACCCTTCGGTGGTCCAGTTCCAGGTTATAGCCGGGTTGGATACCGATCTCGTGGGTGAAGGCGCGAATCACCGATTGGAAAAATTTATCGATGGTCCCCACTGAAAACCCGGAATAGTCGTTGAGAATTTCATTGAGCAAGTCCCCGGCCCTTTCCCTGATATGCGCCTCATCCTGTCCGGTGGCCTCTTTCAGTTGCTTCAATTCCTCTTCACATCCTCTTTCGTCCGGCCTGGACAGACAGTGTAAACAGCCCAGGATCCGTTGCTTCATCTCCCCAGCCGCTTTGTTGGTAAATGTAACTGCCAGGATGTGGCGATAAATGCCTGGTATAGTATATAGCAGCTTCAAATAGGCCAGAGTGAGGGCAAATGTTTTTCCTGATCCTGCAGAAGCCTTATATATGGTCAGGGGGGACATCAGGTAAAGATATAGATTGGATTGCTTAGAATTTCATATTTTTGTGCAAAATCAGAACATTGGCTTTACGTGTAGTAGTTGGACTGTCGGGGGGAGTAGACTCCAGTGTGGCGGCATACCTCCTGAAGGAACAGGGCTATGAGGTCATCGGACTCTTTATGGTCAACTGGCACGACAAAACCGGGGTCATCGATGCCGATTGTCCCTGGGACGAGGATGTGGTCTTTGCCGAACTGGTGGCCAAGAAACTGGACATCCCCTTCCATGTGGTGGACCTGAGCGAACCCTACCGGGAACGTGTCATTGACTATATGTTTTCTGAATACCAGAAAGGGCGGACTCCCAATCCCGATGTGCTGTGTAACCGGGAGATCAAGTTCGATGCCTTCCTGAAAGCAGCCGAAGCCTACAAACCCGACTTTGTGGCCACCGGACACTATTGTAAGAAAGAAACCACCCTTGTGGATGGCTCATCGGTCCACCACCTGCTGGCCGGTGATGATCCCAACAAGGACCAGAGCTATTTCCTCTGTCAGCTCTCACAGGAACAGCTGGCCCGGACCCTCTTCCCCATCGGTCACCTGAAAAAACCCCAAGTACGGAAGATAGCCAGGGAAAAGGGACTTGCCTCGGCCGGAAAAAAAGACTCCCAGGGAATCTGTTTTGTGGGCAAGGTACACCTGCCGGTATTCCTGCAACAGAAACTGAAAGCCAGGGAAGGTAACATTTTTGAGATCCCGGCAGAACTAAGTCAGTACACTTCCTTAAAACAGGACCTGACAGACCTGGATTCGGCGTGTTCTCCATGGACCTATGTGAAGGAGGATGGTAAGTGGACAGGCAAACACCAGGGGGCCCATTTCTTCACAGTGGGTCAACGCAAAGGGCTCCATGTGGGAGGGAAAACAGAGCCCCTCTTTGTGATCGCCACCGATGTGGTGAGCAACCGTATTTACGTGGGACAGG
The DNA here is from genome assembly GCA_004525825.1 of Bacteroidia bacterium. Taxonomy (GTDB): domain Bacteria; phylum Bacteroidota; class Bacteroidia; order Bacteroidales. The sequence goes on along the minus strand of SPBY01000353.1, from coordinate 1,911 downwards.
GCCAGTCTCATCCGGGACTGTTTCGAAGAGGGCTGAAAATTATACCGGGGGAGATTCATTGGATACGCAGGGATCTGGAGATGCAGCCGGGAGAAACCCGGGATTACCTGGTAAGGATCCGTTACCGTCAACCCCTGCAGAAGGGTACCCTGCACAGGACCGAAGAGGGTTTGTTTATTACCTTCGAGGATCCTCAGCGTGGCATTGCAGCCGGACAATTTGCAGCCTGGTATGAGGGTGAAGAGCTGGTGGGATCGGGAGTGATCAATGAATGATCGTGCTTATCTTTTGTGGAGACCGCACTCTTTATGGACCTCATTTTCCCACCACCAGCGACCTGAACGAATGTTTTCCCCAGGTTCGATGGCCCGGGTGCATGGCTCACAGCCAATGCTGGGAAATCCACTGTCGTGCAGAAGGTTATAGGGTATGTTGTGCATTTTAATATAATCCCACACGTCTTTTTCCGTCCAGTTGATCAGGGGATTGATCTTTACAAGACCGTTGTTGGCATCCCACTCCACCAATTTATTGAAGAACCTGGAAACCGACTGGTCCTTCCGCAATCCGCAAATCCAGGCATCCTTTTCTTCAAAAGCCCGGGGCAGCTGTGCCACCTTCCGGATCCCACAACACATTTTCCTATTCTCTACACTGTCATAAAAAAGATTGATGCCCTTCTCTGCCACCATCTTTTCCACCGCAATGGGTTCAGGAAAATAAGTCTTCATGCGGATGCCGAAATATTTGTTGGTCCGGGCAATGAGGTCATAGGTTTCGGGAAACAATCTACCGGTATCCAGTGTAAAGACCTCCACATCCCTCTTCTGACGCAATACCATTTCAGTAAGCACCTGGTCTTCCAGGCCCAGGCTGGTGGATAAAACTAAGCGGTCTCCAAAGTGCAGAAGGAAGTACGCAATAACTCCAATGGGATTCTTTCCCTTCAGTTCATCATTCCACTGCGCAATCTGCGCCTTCATATTTTCAGTTGCTTCCATATTGGTCAGGCATATGATTCGAGCTTGCCCATATCGGTCCAGGTGTCCCGGTCGTGCCGGTGAAGATATACCGGATGGGTCTTGGCAAGTTCCATGTAAAATGGCATCAAGGGAAAGCTCAACTGGGTGGGGAAGAGTGAAAAAACTTTTGGATCCAACACCTGGATGGCGCTAAAAGCGATGGGAAACAAGTCCACCATTTCCGGATCCACCATGATCGTCTTCCCGCTGCGGTTGTCGCGCCATCCTTTCAAAAATCCTTCCCGGTTCATTAACAGACTGCGTGAGGTGACACGTTCCTTCACTGCCAGGGTCGCAATGGCTCCATGGCTGAGGTGAGCCCTGTACATGGCGTCCAGATCAATGTTGCTGTTTACATCCACGTTGTAGACCAGGAAAGCTTCATCGTTCAGAAACCACGAAGCTTTGGCAATACCACCCCCGGTATCCAGCAATTCCTCTTTCTCATGAGAAAACTCTATCTGGATCCCGTACTTCTCCCGGGAACTTACGTATTCCATGATCATCTCAGCATGGTGGTGTACATTGATGATGATCCGGGTAAAACCCTGGGATCTCAGTTTCAGGATGACATGCTCCAGCAAGGGGACTCCGTCCAGCTCCACCAGTGCTTTTGGCTTGTTTTCGGTCATGGGCATCAACCTGGTTCCCAGTCCCGCTGCCAGTATCATCGCTTTATGTCCATGGGCTTGCAACACCATTTTTCTTTGGGAGATTTTCTTTCACAATTAATACAAACATACTTAAACTTCCTGCCCCTGATCCTTTCCTTAAGTCCATCGCTCTCCTGGCACAACTTTTTACTCATCCAATCTCCTTATGCTGGAAATAACACGGGAGAGAAGGAATTGTTTTCATCCTGGTGATAGTGTTCCCTAAACATTGATCT
>SPBY01000327.1 GCA_004525825.1 Bacteroidia bacterium | reverse complement strand
ATGAAGCAGAGATGCGCCTCTGGAACAATTATCAAACCGACTACAAACCCGTGGTGGAATATGCCAAAGAGAAACAGATCCCCTTTATTGCCACCAACATTCCCCGCCGCTATGCTTCCATGGTCCACAGGGGTGGATTTGAAAGCCTGGAGAATCTGAGCGACGAAGCCAAGAAATATATTGCTCCCCTGCCCATCCTCTACGATCCTGAAGTGAAGTGTTATAAGGATATGCTCAACATGGGACTTATTGGGACTCCGGAAGGAGAAAAAGCTCCTGAAGCAATGAAGGAGAAACCCGCAGGTATGAATGTAGCTCCTCCGGGCATGGAAGCTTCAAAAGAGCAAGCAGCTTCAAAAGAGCAAGCAGCTCCAAAAGAGGAAGCATCTCCTAAAATGATGCCTGCTGGCCATGGAACAGGAATGCCCGGTAACACCATGGAAAACCTTCCCAAGGCACAGGCCGCCAAGGATGCCACCATGGCTTACTTCATCCTGGAAAACTGGACAGCCGGAAAGACCCTGTTCCATTTCAACGGAAGCTATCACTCAGATAATTTTGAAGGGATTTTATGGCACCTGAAGCAACAGAATCCGGAGCTAAAGATCATGACTATTGCGACTGTTCAGCAAACGGAAATTGACAGCCTGAGCGAGGAAAATGTGCAACTGGCCTCATACATTCTGTGTGTTCCTGAAAACATGACCCGGACAAGCAGGTAGGGAACGAAGGATGGACTATAACATCACCATCAGAGTACCGGTGATATAGGCAGCTACCCACCAGATGTAAGCGATCCTGGAATACAGGTGAACCTGTCTGGAGACTTTCTCTGCGGATCCGTTTTTCATTCTGAATTTCCAGAGCAGAACAGCGTCGATAATCATCAGGGTGAGGGAGGAATATCCCAGTATTCCATGTATGGTGAAGGGACTATTTTCGGAGACGATGATCATCATGGTGGTTGCGCTGATATCAAGCATGACCCCCAACGTCAAGAAAACCAATACCAGATTGATCACCTTTCTTTTTCTCTGTTCGGTGATGATGGCAACGGAATAAGAAATTAAGGCCAGGGTGACGACTGTTGCAGCAATTTTGGCAAGTGGTAGCATGAATGAGGTTATTTTGTGAATGTAAGAAACATATCTATTCCGGATATAATCTCGCAAATTCGATGGAGGGATATCCCTTTACTCCGGATTTACTGAAATAGCTTTTAAAACGGAACTTATATAGTTCGTTGTTTGTATCTCTGACAATGTAAGTATATCCCGGTCTTACTTTATATTCAGCTGAATTACTGGCTTCATCTACCGTCACTGATTTCCAGTCGTGGCCAATGATATCCTGGACGGATGAGAAACTGTTCTGGATGGCATTGTTATAATTCACATCCAGGAAATGAATGGTAGTATCCAGGGTAGCCTCCACCTGATTCGGATTGAGAAGGGCTCCTCTTACATAGTAGGGAGCAGGAATACTATCGTCTGTATAAAGAATGGTAAAATACTGGGTGAATAAGAGATCCCATTGATCCTTTTCCGGTTCAAGCTGGAGGACCTCGTTGTTGTCGAGGGAGAATTGTCTGTAATTGTAACTATTATCCTTCAGTACTTCAATGGTATCGGCGTTGCTTTCATCGGGATCAGCAATCAGGAATTTATACGCGTCTTCATCCACTGATACAAACTGAACCTTTTTAGCCAGATTATAGTCGATTCCATCGTATTTACCCAGCAAGCAGACTTCCCTGGTATAGCTGGCTGTTCCGTCGGTAAACCTCACCCAGGAGCCCACTGCAGTGGAATCGGGATTACCGTCACTTTTGTCTTGCCGCCATTCATAATCAGGAGTACCGGTATAAATGGAATCCAGATTGGTGGATCCGGTATGGGCGATCCCCCAGAAATCCGAGGAATTGACCCTGATGTGGTAAGCGGAATCGACACATTCAAAGGCAAGAATCCATTCACTGTTTACATTTTTGGAAACAACGCTCCCCGAACTAAAATCAAAATATACCTGATATTCGTAGATGGAATATTGAATAGAAAGGGTATCCACATTTTCGGGCAGCATATAGGGAGGTACAGCTTCATCCACCTCAAAACAGGATGCCGCAGCAAGAGCTAAACAAATCAATACAAAACAGGCCTTCAAATTCATCTGATCCTAATTAAACTTATTAAATGTATAGCTTGCCTTCAAAAAACAGGTGCGACCCCAATTAAGCAAGGCACTGCCATCCGAACCTCCTGAATGCACTGCCCCGCCACCCGAAGAGGTGATTGATTTATTGTCAAAAATATTTTTTACTCCCCCCGTTAGTCGGACTGCGCTCCGGAACAAGGGGACGCTTACGGTAGCATCCATGTTATGATAGGCGTCCAAATAGCTAAGAGAGACATCGTAGATCTCGCCAGTCTCCATATCCATGGAACCCACGTACCTGCTGTACCTGTCGGTGTACTTATAGAATATGGATAGTTCAAACCGGTACTTCACATTTTTATATTTCAGGTTGGAAGTATAGTCGGTATTCTTTGTGAACTCGCTGGTATTGATAATACTTGAGAGCTTATTGTGAAATACTCCCGCATTTAGCGTTAATCTAGGGTGAAGTTTGTATGTGAAATTGGATGAAAATCCCTTGGAGATCATTGCCCCTGCCGGCACATTGAAATAGATGGCAGAGGTAGGATCGTCGGGATCATACAATAATTCAATTTTGTTGTTTATTTTATTGTAGTAAAGATTGGTGGAGTTGGATATCATATGACTCTTTTTATCCAGGTTGATATCCAGCCAGACATTATAATTGTTACCGGTTTCAGCTTCCAGGTCCGGATTTCCCCGAATATTGTGATTGATATCCTGGAAATTCAAATAAAGCTCTTTGATGGAAGGTGCCCGGAATCCCTTTGCATAAGAACCCCTCAGACTAATCACTTTTAGGACATCCCATTTGAAATTGATCGAGTAAACCAATGGGGCCTGGAACTTAAAATTATAGATATACCTGATTCCGGGTTGCAGATTAAAGCTTTCGAAAGGCAGGATGTTCGTACTTAGAAAAGCTGAAACATCACCCAGGCTCTCGGTCTCGATCAATCTTTTGCTGGCGGCAGTTTCATAGTTAATCTCATAGCCCCCCTGGAAGGTGATCCAGTCGATTTCCTCATGGCTGTATGTTCCCCGGCTAAAGTAGTTTCTGAAAGTTGTTGTATCGTTGGCCGACTCTGAAGGAAGCACGGTTTTCTACAAATTCACCAGATCGTTCAGATAGCTTATCTTGGACTTTCTGTAATTCGAATAGGCCCCGGATATCTGCAGGTTTTGCTTTTCTCCAAACTTTCTGTTCAAATCAATTTTTGTATCCCACCGGTTGGTAAAATGGTAATAATCAAAGGCTCCTTCGTAATTGAGATCCGGATTCAGATTACCATTGTCCCGAAGCTCCTCGTCAAAGTAACTTGCAGACAACTTTCCTTTCCATTTATTTATGGTCAGGGAGTAGTAAGCATCCAGGTTGTACTGAACTTTAGGATTCCACTCTTTCGCCCTGCTGGTATCCACTTCCGAATATCCCCCAAAAAAATACCTTCCTGCTGAGAGCCCAAAGGCACTTTTCCCCGTATTCATGGAAAAGTTCCCAGCTATATCATAGACTCCCACTGTTTCGTAATAGCCCTCTACTCCGGCCGAAACACTTTTGCGCTTGTTCTCTTTGGTAATAATGTTTATGACCCCGGCCATGGCATTGCTGCCATAGACCACCGACATGGGCCCTTCCACAATTTCAATGTGATCGATCGAAGAGACATTTATCTGCGACAGGTCCAGGATCCCGTTCTGTCTCCCAACCATGGGTACTCCATCCACGAGGATTTTTACATGCTCGCCTCCAAGTCCCTGGATCCGAACGGTGGATCCCAGGGCTGCATCCCTTTCGTAAGAAAAATTAAGCTCGTTGGAAATCAGCTCCGTTAAATTGGTGGCTCCTTTGTTCTCTACAAGACTATTGTCGATCACTTTCACTTTATAAATGGATTGATCGATCCTCTTGGGAGAAAACTGAGCAGTAACTATTACCTCTTCAATATCAACTGTTGAAGGCAGAAGATACAGATTCGTCGAAGTGCCTGGTGAGATAGTATCGATTAAGGTCTGATAACCAATGAACGAAACGGAAATAAGCGATCTCTTTTGCACAGTATTTTCAACCACACCGTTTCTATCTGAAAGTGCATAAGAGGTACTCTCTTTATCCAGGCTTTCAAAACAAACATGGGCATTTGGAAGAGTGTTTCCCGTCTCCCTGTCAATGACAACAAGAGTTGACTGAGAAAACACATGACTATGACTACATACAGCTAGAATAGCCAGGGTACAAATTGCCCTCTTCCACATCCCCAATGAACTGTTTTTGTTAATCCAATTGTTCCTTATCAAACACAATCTTACCTGAAACACTGCCGTCTGTTGCAGTAAAAGTTATTTTGTATATATCCTCTCCTTTTTTCACAAAATAGCAAAGATCGGGTTCGAAAAGGTAAGTGAAGGTACCCATGTCAAAGCTCTTCCAATCGGAGCCAATGATAGAAATATCGTCATCAAAAACACCGTCTGTCGGTTCGGCCAGGCTGGGATCAATGTTCCTGACTTCAGCCGTTTCTATCTCAATATTTGT
>SPBY01000059.1 GCA_004525825.1 Bacteroidia bacterium | reverse complement strand
TTATCGATCGTGCCGTCAATCAGGCGTATGATCCGGTGGGCATAACGGGAAATGGACTCTTCGTGGGTAACCAGAATAATGGTATTTCCCTTCTCATGGATCAATCCAAAAAGTTTCATGATATCGATGGAAGTTTTGGAATCCAGGTTACCCGTGGGCTCATCGGCCAGGATGATGGAAGGGCTGTTCACCAGGGCCCGTGCCACAGCCACCCTCTGCCGCTGTCCACCCGACAACTCATTGGGTTTGTGATCCATCCGGTCGGCCAAGCCTACCTCTGCAAGGGTTTTGGTGGCCATGCTTATCCTATCCGATTTTCCAATCCCGGCATAGACCAGGGGAAGCATCACATTTTCAAGAGCCGTATACCTGGGAAGCAGGTTGAATGTCTGGAAGATAAATCCAATCTCCCGGTTCCGGATTTCGGCCAGACGGTCGTCGTCCATCTTACTAACATCGATACCATTCAGGACATAGGAACCACTGGTGGGTGTATCGAGGGCACCCACCAAATTCATAAGTGTAGATTTGCCTGAACCCGAAGGCCCCATGATGGCCACATACTCATTTGTTTTGATATTGATATCCACTGCTCGCAGTGCTTCAACCACAATTGAGCCGATATAATAATTCTTAACGATCTTCTCCAGATTGATTACGGTTTCCATAAAGAAATAAATTGAACACGAAAGTAAACAATTATAAGATTATAAAATTCATAAAAGGTTTAAAATTTAATTTTCAACTGCTCGTGCTGGAGGTCTTTTCGAAGCAGCAAAATACCCATATGAAAAAGATCGATGCTAACCCTGGTTTCCGGCCAGGAAATTACCTCTTTCCAGGCCCGGTTCATTCCCTTTGACCAGTGGATGTCATCCAGGATGATCACAGCCTCCTCCCCCGCCCTTTCCATGAGACTCTTCACATAGCTCACGGTTGGTTCGTAGTGGTGGTTCCCATCCACATAGGCCAGAAATCGTCCGGGAATCAAGGGCAGGATATCAGCCAGCTTCTCATCCATATCCCCCCAGTGGATGGATACAGGACCCAGCATGCAGCGACTTACCAGCTGTGCAGCGAAGCTGGCCCTTTCGGTATTTCCTTCAATGGAATGGAGGGGGGTATCCGGCGATCCTGTGGCCAGGTACAGGGTACTTATGCCCAGTCCGGTCCCCAGTTCCACCATCATCTCCGGATGGAACCAGCGGGCGATCCGGTGAAGCAGGGCAGCGTGTTTTTCAGAGACCGAAGAATGCCGGACAAAGAATCTGACTGAACGACCCTCTCCCCCGGCCGGGGTAAGATCCTTTTTCAAAGCGCGGTGTTCCTGTCGAACCATGGGGGGACACTCCACTCCTTCCGAATTAAATATCACGCGGCTAAGGAATTCAAAAAGGTAGGGTGAATGGATCCCGTGCCCCTTCCGGTGCCTCAGGTGGAAGAGATGTCCAGTGTATTTGAAGATTCGCCAGAGCATGAGGTGATTTCAAGCAATATGCTAATTTTACATAAATTGCCCCACGCATGCAACTATATCTTCAGCAGGACATTCAATTTCTTTCGGGGGTGGGACCCAAACGGGCCGACTTGCTCAGGGAGGAGCTGAATATAAATACCTTCGAAGATTTACTCACCTACTACCCTTACCGCTACGTGGACCGGAGCCGGTTTTACACGATTTCCGAGGTGACTTCCGATATGCCCTTTATCCAGCTTCGGGGGAAGGTTCATGGGTACGCAGCGATTGGAAAAGGCAGGGGAAAAAGGCTGGTGGCTGATTTTCGGGATGAAACAGGCCGGATCGAACTGGTCTGGTTCAAAGGGGCCAAATGGATCCCTGAAAACCACCCCATAGGAAAAGAGTTGGTGGTCTTTGGCAGACCCAATGTATACCAGCGTAAGCTGAACCTGGTTCATCCCGAGATAGAGGATCCTGAGAAAAAACATGTGGTCAGTTCCAAGCTGCAAGCCGTCTACTCCACCACCGAAAAACTGAAGGACCAGTTCCTCACCTCCAAGGCGATCAGTAAACTGATGGCCAACCTGATCAAAGGCCTTCCGGCAAAATTTGAAGAGACCCTGCCTGCCTGGCTGCTGCAGAAGCTGAACCTGGTGAACCTGGACACCGCCATGCGGCAGATTCATTTTCCAGATGTGGCTGCAGAATATAAAAAAGCCGAACTCCGCCTGAAATTTGAGGAGCTGTTCTACATCCAGCTCAATATACTCAAGGGCAAGAGTGAAAGAAATAAGCGCTTCCGGGGAAATGTATTCGAAACGGTGGGCGACAGCTTCAATATCTTCTACAAAGATTACCTGCCCTTCGAACTTACCGGGGCACAGAAAAAGGTGATGAAGGAGATTCGCCGCGACATGGGGTCAGGAAGGCAAATGAACCGCTTGCTTCAGGGCGATGTGGGGAGTGGAAAAACCCTGGTGGCCCTGATGTCCATGCTGATTGCCATTGACAATGGATTCCAGGCCTGCATCATGGCTCCCACTGAAATCCTGGCCCAGCAGCACTATAAGAGCATAAGCAGATTCCTGGAAGGGATGGATACACGAGTGGAGCTGCTAACAGGCTCCACCAAAAAGGCGGAGCGCGTGCCCATACACGAAGGACTCCTGGACGGATCCCTGCAGATATTGATCGGGACCCATGCCCTGATCGAGGATGTGGTACAGTTCAGAAAACTGGGACTGGTGGTGATCGACGAGCAGCACCGTTTCGGGGTGGCCCAGCGGGCCAGGCTCTGGAAAAAGGCCGATGTACTTCCCCATGTGCTGGTGATGACGGCCACGCCCATCCCCCGCACCCTGGCCATGACCCTCTATGGCGACCTGGATGTATCGGTCATCGATGAACTTCCCCCGGGACGCATACCGATCATTACCCGCCGCTCCTACGATTCAAAGCGCCTGGAGGTGTTTGGTTTTCTGAAGAAGCAAATTGCCCTGGGCAGACAGGCTTACATAGTTTATCCGCTTATCAAGGAGTCGGAGACCATGGATTACAAGGACCTGGAGGATGGATTGGAGAGCATTTCCCGGGCCTTTCCTCCACCCCAATACCAGGTAAGTGTGGTGCACGGAAAGATGAAACCGGAGGAGAAGGAGATCTCCATGGCCCATTTCGTAGCCGGCCGTACCCACATCATGGTGGCCACTACGGTGATCGAAGTGGGAGTGGATGTGCCCAACGCCTCCATCATGATCATCGAAAGTGCCGAGCGCTTCGGACTCTCCCAGCTTCACCAGCTCAGGGGCCGTGTGGGCCGGGGTGCCGACCAATCCTATTGCATCCTGATGGCTGGTTTTAAATTATCGGACGAGGGCCGCAAGCGCATCGAAACCATGGTCAGCACCAACGATGGATTTGAGATTGCCGAAGTGGATCTGAAACTTCGCGGACCCGGCGACATCGAAGGCACCCAGCAAAGCGGAGTCCCCTTCAATCTGAAAATTGCCCACCTGGGCAAGGATGGCCAGATTCTTCAACTGGCCCGCGACACGGCCGAACTGATTGTTACCGAGGATCCCGACCTGCAAATGGAAAAAAACTGGCTCTTCGCCAAACATGTCAAGAAAGGAAATCCCCAGCGGATCGACTGGGGGAAGATTAGCTAGGAATCATTACATTTGATCTTTTCTAAAACCTGATGCAGCCCATGATCAAGATCTTGACTCTACCGGTCGTTCTGTTGGCCCTCTCCATTCAGGCCTTCGGCCAGTTTAGCACCCCCTCGGAATCCTTAGAAAAACATGTGAGCTTCCTTGCCTCTGATCAACTGCTGGGCAGGGGTTTTGGTACCCCCCAGGGAAAAGAAGCCGCTGAATACATCGCCCGGCAATTCAAAGACGCTGGAGTGGAACCCTTGAACGGCACCTATTTTCATCCATTCATGGCGCGCGAAGGGATCCTCAACATCCCGGGGATCAATGTGGTGGGGGTGATTCCCGGCAATGATCCTGAACTTAAAAAGGAATATATCGTTCTCGGGGCCCATTTCGACCACCTGGGATGGTTTGCCAAGCAGAACGATACCGTCGTATTTAACGGGGCCGACGATAATGCCTCGGGCACTGCCACAGTCATCGAAATTGGCAGGAACCTCGCAGCCAGCCAGGCATCGCTGGGAAGGAGCGTGATTGTAGTGGCCTTTGACGGGGAGGAAAGCGGTCTGATCGGATCCACACATTTTTTGAAGGATTCTGTGGTTCCTCCCCATGCCATCAAACTGATGTTCAGCCTCGATATGGTAGGTATGTATGAGGCACACGAAGGCCTTAATATGAATGGGGTGAAACTTTTGTATGATGCAGATTTGGTCACCGGAGAGCTTGCCAACAAATACAACATTACCATCACCAGGGCCAACAAATCCATCGAACAGCGTACCGATACCGCACCCTTCGGTGCCATGAACATCCCGGCCATTGCCCCCAATACCGGCTCTGAATCTCCTTACCATCAGCCTGAAGATACAGCAGCGGCTCTGGACTATGAGGGGATGGCTCTGATTACCAACTACATGAGTGAAGCTACCCAGGTGCTCTCTTCCCGCGAAAGCCTTTCGGCCATGACCGGTCTTGCAGAAGGAGAAGAAGTGAAGCCCAAGGTATTTAAAGCAGGATTGAGGTGGAACGTGGGAACCAGTTACTTCAACTACCGCGACTCCCCCTACGTGGGCAAACCCATATTTGCCACCCAGGCGGGAGTGTTTACCAGCTTCAGGTTAAGCCGGCGTATCTATTTCCTGCCGGAGCTACTTTATGAAACCAAGGGGAGCCAATACGACGGCGGCAATATCCGCACACACGCCATCACTACCCCAGTCAGCTTCGGCTTTTCATCATCGGGCGACGGTTTTGTGAGAACATGGGCGCAGCTGGGAGCTTACTTCAGCTACCAGTTTGCCGGAAGATATGGAGACCAAAGCATAGATTTTGAAACAGAATTCAAGCAGCAGGAATATGGGATCTGCTATGGAATCGGCTTAGAGGTCATGAATAAAGTACAGATCGGGATCTACTTCCAGACTGGACTTTCCAATCTGGCACAGGATAACAATCCTGCCGGATGGGACCTGGCACATCAGAACATTTATTTCGTGACGGGATTTGTTTTTTAGCTCAGCTATTTATATCAAAAATAAATAGCTGGTAAAAAGGATTAATATGACCTTCATCACTTGAGAATTATCCAACATCCATAATTTTGTGCTCATGATTGAGCACGCGGGAATCATCGACCGGATTGAAGGGGATATGGCACATGTGAAGATCCACAGTGTATCGGGCTGTGCCTCCTGTCATGCCAAGGGAGTATGTAGTGCGGCCGACCAGGAGGAGAAGTACCTCGACGTTGTGCTGAAGGGTGCAGCATACGCTCCTGGAGAAGCGGTACAGGTGCAGGTGGCTAAACACTTGGGTTTTCAGGCCGTTGCCCTGGGATATGTCTATCCCTTCCTTTTGCTTATGGCCGTATTGATTGCCTTCACCGCGGCCGGCACCCCGGAATTAAGGGCTGGCAGCTATGCACTGCTCTCCATCGTACCTTACTACCTGGTATTGTTTCTGCTAAGGAAGCGCATTGGGTCCGCATTTACGTTCAGCATTAAGAAAACCAATTAGTATAATGAGCCAGATCATCATCTATACCATTATCACACTGGTGGCCATCGGGTCGGCAGCTGCCATCATTCTCTATTTTGTGGCGCAGAAGTTCAATGTGTATGAAGATCCACGCATCGATGAAGTGGAAGCAGTCCTCCCAGCTGCCAATTGTGGAGGATGCGGTTTTCCGGGATGCCGGAATTTTGCTGAAACACTGGTCAAATCTGAGTCCTGGGAAGACCTGTTCTGTCCGGTGGGTGGCAATGAGACCATGGCCAGCGTTGCTACCCTCCTGGGCCGGGAAGCCATTGAACAGGCTCCCAGGGTAGCTGTGATAAGATGCAATGGAACCCCGGAATTCAGGCCAAGGTTCAACGAGTATGATGGGGCTCCCACCTGTGCCATTGCGCACAGCCTCTATAGCGGTGAGGGGGGATGTCCCCATGGCTGTCTGGGTGAGGGAGACTGCGTGGTTGTTTGTGCTTTTGATGCCATCCATATGGATCCGGTTACCGATCTGCCCGTGGTGGTCGATGACAAATGTACAGCCTGCGGGGCCTGCGTGGACGCCTGTCCCCGGAACATCATTGAACTCAGAAAGAAAAACAAAAAGGACAGGAAAATATATGTAAGCTGCATCAATGAAGAAAAGGGTGCAGTCGCCAAAAAGAACTGCAGTGTGGCCTGTATAGGATGTTCCAAGTGTTTCAAAGTCTGTCCTTATGAAGCCATCACCATGGAAAACAACCTGGCTTTTATCGATTCGGATAAATGTAAGTTGTGCCGCAAATGTGCCCCAGAGTGTCCTACTGATTCCATCCTGGAACTCCATTTTCCACCTAAGAAAGAGATAACAGAACCCGTTGAGGCAGAAGTCAGCGAGTGACAGATACTAAAGTGACGATTCGATGAATCTAAAAACATTTTCCAGGGGCGGTGTGCATCCCCCCGAACACAAGCTGTCGTCTGGCCTTGCCATCGAAGAGCTACCCCTCCCCGAAGTTGTGGTAATTCCCGTATCGCAGCACCTGGGAGCCCCCGCCAAAGTGATAGTAGACCGGGGAGACCAGGTAAAAATCGGGCAGGTCATTGCACAATCTGAAGGCTTTGTCTCCACCAACATCCACTCTTCGGTTTCGGGGAAGGTGCTGAAAGTGGACAAGTTCATGGACAGCTCCGGTTACCGGAAGATGGCCGTGCAGATTCAGGTGGAGGGGGAAGATTGGGAGGAAACCATCGACCGGACCGACGACCTGGTCAGGAACACCGTACTCAAGTCCGAGGCCATTCGCAAGAAGATCCTGGAGGCTGGGATTGTGGGACTGGGAGGAGCCACTTTCCCGACTCATGTGAAGCTGATGGTCCCCAAAGGCAAAATTGCGGAGTATCTGATCATCAACGGAGTGGAATGTGAACCCTACCTGACCGCCGATCATGCCCTGATGATGCAACGCACCGAAGAGGTCTTTGCCGGTATTCTGGTCCTGATGAAGGGACTGGGCGTGGAGAAAGCCATTGTGGGGATTGAGAACAATAAACCCGATGCCATCCTGAAGATGAAGCAGGTGGCCAAGGGGAGCAAGGTGCAGGTACAGGGACTGAAAGTGAAATATCCCCAGGGGGGAGAAAAACAACTGGTGCAGGCCCTTTTGAAAAGGGAAGTGCCTTCGGGCGGACTCCCCATCGATGTGGGGGTGGTAGTATTTAATGTGGGTACTGCCTTAGCGGCCTATGACGCCGTCAATAAAAACCGGCCCCTGATCGACAGGGTGGTGACTGTTACTGGAAAATCGCTGGAGAAACCCTCCAATTTCCTGGTGCGAATTGGTACCCCTGTCTCCTACCTGGTGGAAAAAGCTGGCGGACTGCCTGGCGACACTGCCAAAGTGATTAACGGGGGCCCCATGATGGGAAAGGCCTTATCCACCCTGGATGTTCCCGTGGTAAAAGGGAGCTCGGGCATCCTGCTGATCAGCGAGGCTGAAGCCCGCCGAAAAGAAGTGTTGCCCTGCATCCGTTGCACTAAATGTGTGACAGTATGTCCCATGGGACTGGAGCCTTACCTGATGATGTCCCTTTCTGAAAAGGCTCGCTACGAGCGGATGGAATCTGAGAAGGTTTTGGATTGCATTGAATGTGGAAGCTGCAGTTACACCTGTCCTTCTTCAAGACCCCTGCTCGACTACATCCGACTGGGAAAAGCTGAAGTCGGTAAAATCATGAGAGCAAGAAAAGCTGTATAAAGAAATATTAGCCAAGAGATGAATAAATTCATTGTATCACCATCACCGCATACCTACACGGACGAATCGGTCCCGAAATTGATGTATGGGGTGATCATATCACTTCTTCCGGCACTGGCTGTCTCGGTCTGGTTCTTTGGGATAGGGATGATTGTAGTGACCTCGGTATCCATTGCCTCCTGCATCCTGTTCGAGTACCTGATCCAGCGCTACATGATGAAGGTAAAGCCCTCGCATCTGGACGGATCGGCCCTGATTACAGGATTGTTGCTGGCCTTCTGCCTGCCAGCAAACATCCCTTTCTGGATGGTCATGATTGGCGCCCTGGCAGCTGTGGGAATCGGAAAAATGACTTTTGGGGGACTGGGCAACAACATCTTTAATCCGGCCCTGGTAGGCAGGGTATTCCTGTTCATCTCTTTTCCTGTGGCCATGACTGCCTGGCCCGAGGCGGGACAATGGATGCAGTATACCGATGCGGTGACCGGGGCTACTCCCCTGGGAATGATGAAAGAAGGTCTGGCTTTTAAAACGGTTGGTGAGATCATGCCGGAAGTGCCCTCCTTCCTCCACCTGCTCAGCGGTAAAATGATGGGTTCTTCCGGGGAGGTAAGCGCCCTGGCCCTGCTGGTGGGAATGTTATATATGATGTACCGGAAGATCATCTCCTGGCACATCCCGGTTTCCATCCTGGCCACTGTATTTGTTTTTACGGGAGTACTCTGGCTGGCTAATCCCGATCGCTTTGCCGATCCTCTGTTTCATCTGCTTACCGGGGGACTCATGTTGGGAGCCATATTCATGGCCACCGATTATGTGACCTCTCCCATGACGCACAAGGGAATGATTATTTACGGGGTGGGAATCGGTGTTGTGACCGTGCTGATAAGGACCTTTGGTGCATATCCTGAAGGGGTGCAGTTTGCCATCCTGATCTTTAACGGCTTCACCCCGCTGATCAATAAATTTGTCAAACCCAAACGTTTTGGAAAGGAGGTGAGCCGTGGCTAAGAAAGAATCCACTTTTATGAGCATGCTGGCCACCCTCTTTGTGGTGACCCTGGTGGCTGCCGCTTTGATGGGATCGGTTTATGCTCTGACCAAGGAGCCCATTCGACTGGCTGAGCTGAAGAAAAAGAATGAAGCCATTCAGGTGGTGGTTCCCGGATTTGATAACGAGCCCTCTACGGAGGTAAGAAGACTCTTTATAGATGGAGATTCCATTTTCCTCTATACCGCCCGAAAGGGGGATGAGGTTCTGGGAACAGCCGTGGAGACCTTTACCAATGAGGGCTTCAGTGGTGAGATTAAACTAATGGTTGGCTTTGCCCTGGACGGCACCATCATCGATATAGCCGTGGTCAAACACGCAGAGACACCCGGATTGGGTGATAAGATGGTGAAAGGCAAATCGGATTTCAGTGTGCAGTTTATGGGGAAGGATCCCAATAACTTTAAGCTGGCGGTGAAGAAGGACCGCGGAGATGTAGATGCCATCACAGCCTCCACCATCACCTCGAGGGCCTACTGCGATGCAGTGAAGCGTGCCCACCGCGCATGGACTGAAGCACAATAACTTTTGACTTTATGACTTTACAGACTTTACATACTATCCTATGAATCAGTGGAAGAACTTTAGCAAGGGACTAATCAAGGAGAATGCAGTTTTTGCACTTTTCCTGGGACTGTGTCCCACCCTGGGGGTAACCACCTCGGCCATCAACGGACTGGCCATGGGCCTGGCCACCACCTTTGTGCTGGCTATGTCGAACCTGGTGGTATCGCTGGTTAAAAACGTGATCCCCGACAAGGTGCGGATCCCCGCCTTTATCGTCATCATCGCCTCCTTTGTAACCGTGGTGGAACTGGTGATGAAAGGCTATGTTCCGGCCCTCTTCGATGCCCTGGGCCTGTTTATCCCGCTGATTGTGGTAAACTGTGTAGTTCTTGGACGAGCCGAGGCCTTTGCCTCCAAGAATACCGTCTGGTCCTCCATTGTGGATGGCTTGGGAATGGGAATAGGTTTTACCCTGTCCCTGACCGTCCTGGGAGCCGTGAGGGAACTGTTGGGAAGCGGCGCTTTTTTTGGAATGAAACTGATCAGCGGAGATGCCCTTCTCCTGTTTATCCTGCCTCCGGGTGCCTTCCTGGCCCTGGGCTACCTTCTGGTTCTTGTGAATATGCTTAAAGAGAAAACCGCCTGACCATGGAATATGTAATTATCATCATAGCTGCTGTCTTTGTCAGCAACATCGTACTCAACCAGTTCCTGGGCATCTGCCCCTTTATAGTGGTCTCCAGCAAGGTGGAAACCGCCATCGGGATGACCGGGGCTGTTACCTTTGTCATGGTCATCTCCACCCTGGTTACCTACCTGATCTACCAGTCGGTGCTGGTTCCGCTGGAACTAGTCTACATGCGCACCATCACTTTCATCCTGGTCATCGCCTCCCTGGTCCAGCTGGTGGAAATCATCCTCAAGAAAATAAGTCCCCCGCTATACCAGGCCCTGGGAATTTTCCTGCCCCTGATTACCACCAACTGTGCGGTTCTGGGTGTGGCTGTACTGGCTGTTCAGAAAGATTTCAACCTGTTGGAAAGCACCGTCTTTGCCATCGGTAACGCCCTTGGCTTCGGACTGGCCCTGATCACCTTTTCAGGGATCCGGGAACAGCTAGACCTGCTCAAAGTTCCGGCGAGAATGAAGGGTGTACCCATCGCCTTTATCGTGGCCGGACTGATGGCCCTGGCCTTTATGGGGTTTGCAGGTATCGTTTAGCTGCG
>SPBY01000651.1 GCA_004525825.1 Bacteroidia bacterium | reverse complement strand
TCTTCAGGGAGGCCACCCCATAAGGAGTCAGGTCAAATTGCTTCCGCGGTTCTATTTCCTGGAGGCCGTCCAATTCACCCATGGCATGAATAAAACCAGGAGCGTTCCTTGGGACGGGATGCCAGAGACTCATTTCGTTTTCTCTGAATATCTGTCGTGCCACTTCAAAGCCCCAAACATTCTCGGAGTTCTTATTGAAGCGTAGCTGGGTAAAAGGGATTTTCATTTCAGCTCCCCATCCCCACTCATGCATTTCTGCCTTGGCCTGCCAGATGGGATCCCAGGTTTCGTCTTCTGACTGACCATTGTTGGATATGATCATATCAAAGCGTACACCGGCGGAGCTTACGCCGAAAACAAAGCCCGTGCGCAAATCGTGGTAGCTGTCAAATACCACAAAGACCATATCTCCATCCCCATTGTCACGGCGGCTCATCCTGTTGGTGATACTGTCGGGAGCACTGTCAAGGGCTCTCACAGCGACATAAAGATTCACATCGTCAAAAGCCAACTTAAATTCGGTGTCTTGTGTAGGGGGTCTGTCGGCATAGGGCTCATTCTGTGTAAAATCGCCTGCCCATGTTCCCTGCTGCCATGCAGGATCGTCGAATACACCATTGATCACAGGGGCTTCCTCCACCCTGTAGGCTTTGTAAACTTTTTTGGGCAGGTATTCGGTTTGTCCCAGCAGGATACTTGTCGTGAAAGAAATAAATAGGACTGTGAGGGTAAGGGATTTAATCATTTCTTGTTTTCGTAATACACATTGTTGGGTGTGTAAAAGTATGAATTTCTCATTTCGGGGGAAGGGAAAAGGAGCCTAAGCGGACCATTTAGGGGCTAAAATGGACAATTTAGAAAGGGTCTAACTGCCCATATCTTGCCACGCATCAAATAAGATGAAAGCTGTAGGAAGCAGAAACTTTGGATGGCTATCTCATGATTCTTACCTTTGATGAACTATGCGTAATCCTATGATGATCCCCAAAAACGTCGATGATTACATCGCCAATTTCCCCCCTGATATCCAGATCATCCTGGAAAAGGTAAGAAACACCATCAAAAGTGCTGCACCGGGAGCTGAGGAGAAAATCAGCTACGGAATGCCCACCTATAAGCTGAAAAAGGTTCTGGTCCATTTTGCAGCTCAAAAAAATCACCTTGGTTTTTATCCGACACCTTCGGGAATTGAGCAATTTAAGAACGAACTTGCGAGCTACGACACATCCAAAGGAACCATCCGTTTCCCCTGGGGTAAAGCCATGCCCTACGATCTGATCAGACAAATTGTGAAATTCCGCGTGGCAGCTTTGCAATCAACTTGAATTACATCCTGCAGAAAATATTATTTGGATCTCATCGTTTTAATAGAGCCATGTAATATTGATTTGTCACTAAAATTCTATGGGATGAAATTGAAAAAGCTATTGGTAGTGCTGTGTATACTACTTGCCGGTATGGGATCCACTGCTTTTGGTCAGAAGAAAGCCACAGGGGCCTCCAAACTCTCAGCTGGAATTATGGCCGGATATAACCGGGGATTAGGATTTCAGGGAAACCTGACCATGCATAATATCGGGAATGAGCTCCCCTTTGAGCTGCGTGCCGGGTTGGGCTATACCTTTCTTAACCCGGGGAGTTCAGCAGATGCACGTCGCATATTTATTAACAATGCTACCAATGGAACGCCTGAAAAATCAGGAAGGTCCATAGATTACAGGGTAGACTTTCTGTTTCCGAAATCCATTTTTGGCTTGAAGAATTCCTACCTCGTCCTGGGTCCCAGGGGATCCTCTTTCAAGGGGACCTTCAAATATATCGGTGGGAACGAGGAGTTTGATGTAATCTCCCACCAGTGGGGTTTGGGTGCAGGCATTGAGAATCATATTAAAATGAATCAAAAGCTAAGTCTTGTAGTAGTTCTCGGACTGGACTACTACATACCCAGTACCCTGCACGGGCACGACACTTCTTACAGTCCCGATAACGACAATGTGAATCCAAGAAATGACAACCAGAACGACGATAATCCCTTTACCTACAAGGATGCCAATGCGGCCATATATCAGCCCGCATTAATGCCCTATGCCCTGATTGGTTTGAATATTAAGTTATAACTTATCAAATCATTTCCTGACTCATCATTTATAACCTTTAAAGATGATCAAAATGAAAACACGTCCCCGCCCAATAAGTAGCATTATTCCGCCTCATATGGCGGAAAGAATCCTGGAAAAAGGCACCCCCGGGCAAAAGCTTAAGGCCGAAGCATTCATCCGTATTGCCGGACAGATGCGCGGTCAGCGCCAGCAGCTTTCTGAACTTACAAGGAGGGCCGCGGCAGCTGCGGGCGAAAGGGTACGTAAGGT
>SPBY01000414.1 GCA_004525825.1 Bacteroidia bacterium | reverse complement strand
GGTGTCGGAAGCACCTCCGGAAATCAGCCAAGTGGCCATTTACGGCCACAATCCCTCTTTTACCATGTATGCGAATCTCTTCCTGGAAGAGCCCCTGGACAACCTGCCTACGGCGGGAGTGGTGATTGTGACGCTGGAGTCGGAGGGGTGGAAAGGAATTGGACGGAAACAAGTAAAAGAGACCTATGTGGATTATCCAAAAAGAATATAACACGGCAAAAAAGTCAGAGATCGAGGTGACCTGTGCATTAATCATGGACGGGAAGCAGGTGCTGGTTACACAGCGCAGTGAACAGATGCCTCATCCGCTGAAGTGGGAGTTTCCAGGTGGAAAACTGCATAGTGGCGAGACGCCTGAGAGTTGCATTGTGAGGGAGATCAGGGAAGAGCTTGGCATAGAAATCTCTGTCTGGGAATTGTTGCCCACTGTAAAGCACACCTACGGAAGAGAGATCATCAAACTGATCCCCTTTGTATGCCGGTGGGTGAATGGAGAGATCCAAGCGGCCGAACACTGTGCCTATCAATGGGTACATCTCGATGAACTGGAGACTTTGGACTGGCTGGAGGCCGATTTGGAGGTAGTGAGTCTTCTGAAAAAGAAATATCTACCGAACAGGTCCTAGGGGCGCAGACTCTCGATCCAGTCGGCCACGCTCTTTAAAAACTCCCCGATGGATTTGCCAATGCCCTGTTGCAATTCTGCACTCACCTGGGTCCCAACAAAGACCAGGAAAAGGGCATAGATCGCCAGAAGAAGAAATGCTTTTCTGCGGTTAAACCTTTTTCCAAGGAGCATGATTCCCAGGGCAAGAATTGTGGCAAGGAGCAGATACACCCAGACCTCCTTGGTGAATGCGAGCACGTCTGCGTTGAGGGTCATACTCTCCCCATAGATCAGGTTGTACATCAGCAGTGGAAGTCCCAAAGCAAAAGCAATATCGAAGATATTGCTTCCCAGGGCATTGCTCACCGCATCGTCGTAATTGCCTTTCCTGGCATCTTTGATGGAGATGATGGTATCGGGGACCGAGGTGGCTGCAGCAGAAAAAACCACTGCCACGAAGATCAGGGGGATGTCGGTAACCTCACCAAATAGATCTGTGGCATATACCAGCAGCCAGGTGCCAAAGGTCATCACCATGGTGCTGCATCCCAAAAGGAGCCAGGCTCTGGGTGCAGTCATGCCTCTTCCTTGCAGGACCAGCCGGGTTATGTCCATAGTGAACATGCGATGCAGTACGGATCGGCTTTTTTTCTCCACCGGAAGTTTAAAGCCTGGATCGCTGGTCTTTTTCCTGCTGGTAATTAACCATAGGAGCCCCAGGTAGAGCATGTAGATCACCACCAGGATCAGTCCGTGTCTGGCAAGCAGCTCTCCCCTGAAAAGGAAATTCACAAACACCACCTGTGAAATCAGCAGGACCAGGCCTTCGCGCAACAGGACCTTTTTGTTCAACACGATTTGTTTGCCCTTGTCTGCTGTAAAGAGTATCAAAACCACCAGGGCGGGGATGATCAGCAGGTTGAAGAGCGCACTTCCTGAGGTAACGCCCAGTCCCCCCGAAAATCCTTCCGCATCCCTCAGGTAAAAGAGGAAGAAAATGGTGGTCAGGAATTCCGGCATGGAGCTGGCAATGGCATTTAATGTGGCCCCCTTGATGCCCGGGGGCATTTTCCTCCCCAGGTAGTCGGAGGCAATCTCAAATCCGTGGGAGGATCGCCAGATAACAATGCAGCTGATAGTGATGAAAATGAGCGATGCCAGCATGGTTCCTACTTTTTTTCGTAATGCAACATAAGCATCACCTGGTCGTCCAGGAAGTTGTCCTCATACTCTATCAGAAAACGTTGAAAGAAAGGACTGATCCTTTTATGGGAAAGGAGTGCCATGTATCCAAGCCAACGGGTTCCAAACCATATGGGCAGGATGTAGAGGTGGAAGTCGCCTTCGGGGAGGGAGATTTCCCCGGCTCTGATAATCCCATCCATTTCCTGGCTCTTCTGGAGCATCTTGTAATCCTTCAGAACGTTCTCGACCTGTGAATTTGGCTCATGTCCCCTGAGGTCCGATCCTTCAGTTTGAATATAGGCATGGCTTATATCAAGGAAAGAGAAACTATAAAACTGTACGGTGAATTCAGTAATACGCTCACCCAGCTGATCCATGGTACTGATCCTGCCTGAAGCTATATCATTCTGAATGGGATCAAAGGCTTTGGCCAGGTGGAAGGGAATGTAGCTGATCACGTGGATCAGGGCTCCCACCACCACCACCAGTAGCATGTAAAGCAAGAGCGTAACAACAAGGGGATAAAAGTGATTGGGACTTAGCCTGGTCACCAGCTTGATCAACGGGATGGCCAGGGAAATGCTGGTGGTGGTATAAAAGAACAGCAGTATGATGCGCTGTACGCTATATATATAGCTGTAAGAACGACCTTGCCCCATAAAACAAATATATAAAAAACCAATGTCTTTACTCAAAGTATATTGTGCGGGGACTCTTCATCAGTACCTCTCCTACAATGCTACTTTCCCCTGAGGAGTCCAGGTCATTCAACTCTTTTACCAGCTGATCGGCGTGATCGGGATTCACCGACATGAGGAGTCCCCCGGAAGTCTGCGCATCATGCATCAGCATTTTCAGGTTATAGGTCACGCCCCGTGTAAAATGGACCTTCGAACCGGTAAATTCCAGGTTCCTGAAGGTGGCACCCGGGATGCTACCCTTCTCAAATACCTGGTAGGCTCCCGGCAATAAGGGAATCTGTGAGCATCTCATGCGAAAACTTACCTTGCTTGCTTCGGCCATTTTCATGGCGTGACCGGCCAGTCCGAAACCGGTAATATCGGTCATGCCGTTGACCCCGTATTTCACAGCAAGTTCAGCTCCCAGCTTGTTCAATTGCTTCATTTGCTCAAGTGCCCGCTTGTAATCGGTAAGGCTGCAAATCCCGCTTTTCATTCCTGACACAAGTGCCCCCGTGCCTATGGGTTTTGTGAGAACCAGCAGATCGCCGGGCATGGCCCCTGCATTGGTGATCAGTTTATCGGGATGGATGGTACCGATCACCGCCAGTCCGAATTTGGGAGGATGATCGTCGATGGTATGTCCGCCCACCACCAGGGCACCAGCTTCACTCACCTTATGCTGCCCCCCCCTGAGAATTTCACCGAACACTTCCAGGGGAATCTTTTCCTGCGAAAACATCATCAGGTTCAGCGCCATCAGGGGAGTTCCGCCCATGGCATACACATCCGACAATGCATTGGCCGCAGCAATCTCACCGAATTCATATGCATCAGAACAGATGGGAGGAAAGAAATCGGTGGTAAAAATAAGGGCGGTATCTTCGCTGATCTTATAAACCCCGGCATCGTCATGGGTATCCACATCTACAAGAAGCCTGGGATCGGTCGACACCTGCAGCTTACTCAATACCTCGGAAAGCAATCCAGCGGGAAGTTTGGCCGAACAGCCCCCATACTCAATGGTGGATAAGAGATCAAATTTTGTTTTCATACATCGGCATCAGGGAGTGACTACATGACCGGCAGAAGCCAGGGTTTCGGTAATTACCACCATGTTGGAGATCATACCCACTCCAATTTCATACTGGAGTCCGTAATGGTCAATACAGGTAACGCATAGCATGATCCTTGTTCCAAGCTCTTCAAGCTCTGAAAGGGAACTGCAAACCGTCGACTGTTTCATCGCAAGCTTTACACCCGAATTATACAATAATACGTGAGTGGGCAAATTCTCCTGAAGCTTCAGGT
>SPBY01000573.1 GCA_004525825.1 Bacteroidia bacterium | reverse complement strand
GTGATCATAAATACCCTTCGTATGCTGCCATCGTACTCCTTCCACCTGGTGGCCTTCATTTGTTCCAGGAAGCTGTCGATCTTGATGCGTATCAGGTTGTCCATTTCACGCATCTGGAGATCTGCGAAGGTAAATTTGCTAAACTTTTCGGTTTTGAAATCACCGCTGATGCGGCCTATCTTTGGATGGTGAAGTTCGCTGATAAATTCCACGTTCACATCCACGTTCCGGGTGGCGAACTGGGCACTCACCATGGCAGTCTCCTGGCTCTCATTCCTGAACTCCTGCCATTCTTCGTCAGTGATCAGTGCCGCATCGAGGAAAGCTGTATAGATGGTATTGGGCATGCCCTTCCTTGAGAAATCGGGGGGACCAAATATGGGATCCCATACAAGGTCACCCAGGGAGATCCCTTCGTGCGAGGCAAGGATCAGTTCCAGCTTGTATTCCGATCGGAATTTGCGGATCTCCATGTGGGTAAATTACAAAAAACAATTATCAAATTTCCAAAGAAATCCCTTAATTTGTGCCGTCTATAACTTCCTGATGAATATTCTCGACATCATATTTCTTGTTCCCTTGCTCTTTGCCCTGTACCGGGGTTTTAAGAAGGGAATCATTCATATGGCTGCTTCACTGCTTGCCCTGATACTGGGAATTGTGGGAGCCATGAAGCTCAGATCTTTGTTTGCCTCCCTGCTCGATTCGGTATTTAATATCAACCCCGATTACATGAATGTGATTGCATTTTCGGTGGCCTTCGTGACTATCGTACTGGTGGTGCACCTGCTGGCCTTTATGATGGAAAGGGTGATCAAAGCCGTGGCACTTAACTTTGTGAACCGCCTGCTGGGAATGGGATTCGGCCTGCTGGTTACGGCCTTTGTGATCAGCATGATCCTCTGGCCTGTAAACCAGGTGAATGCAGAAAAGCAGATCATCAAGCCAAAGCACATTGAAGGCTCATTGCTTTATAAACCCCTTTCGGCTTTTTCACCCGCGGTATTTCCTTATTTGAAGAAACAGGATTGGAAACAGTATGTGCCCAAAAATAGAGAAAAGGAGGAAAAGGGAGTGACGGTGGCAATATAATGAAGGTTAGGAGGTTAGTATTTTAATGGCTTAATATGTTAATGGATAGATTTTACGGAGCATGAATTTAGTTGAAGAGTTAAGGTGGAGGGGAATGATCCACGACATCATGCCGGGGACCGAAGAGTTGCTGGCTAAGGAGCAGGTTACTGCTTATGTGGGAATCGACCCAACAGCCGACTCTCTCCATATCGGACACCTGGTGGGGGTGATGATGTTGAAGAGGCTGCAGCATGCCGGCCACAAACCCATTGCACTGGTGGGAGGCGCCACCGGGATGATCGGGGATCCCAGTGGAAAATCCCAGGAGCGGAATCTTCTGGATGAAAGTACCTTGAGGCAGAACCAGGAGGCTCTGAAGCAACAGATATCCCGCTTCCTTGATTTTGACACCGGTGCCTCCAATCGGGCAGTGATGGTGAACAACTATGACTGGATGAAGGAGTTCACCTTTCTTGACTTCATCAGGGACATCGGCAAGCATATTACTGTTAACTATATGATGGCCAAGGATTCGGTGAAAAAACGGCTGGGGGCTGATAGCAAATCGGGCATGTCCTTTACAGAATTCACCTACCAGCTGGTTCAGGGTTACGATTTCCAGGTACTCTACCGCGAACACTCCTGCAAACTTCAGATGGGCGGATCCGACCAGTGGGGGAATATTGTGACGGGCACCGAACTGATCAGGCGAATCGAAAAGGGGGAGGCCTTTGCCCTTACCTGGCCTCTGATCACCAAGGCGGATGGAGGTAAATTCGGAAAGACCGAAGAAGGCAATGTGTGGCTCGATCCTTTGCGCACCACCCCCTATAAATTCTACCAGTTCTGGTTGAATGTAAGTGACGAGGATGCAGAAAAATACCTGAAGATTTTTACCATGTTGGGCAAAGAGGAGATAGAGGCACTTCTTGCTGAACATGGAGAGGCCCCTCACGTACGGGTCATGCAGAAAAAGCTTGCCGAAGAGATCACGACTTTGGTTCACTCCCGGGAGGAATATGATATGGCCGTGGAAGCATCGCTTATCCTGTTTGGAAATGGAACCACGGAATCGCTGAAAAGTATTCGGGAGGATGTGTTTCTTTCAGTTTTCGAAGGAGTACCCCAATTCGAGGTTCCGACCTCCGACATGGACCAGGATGTGCTTGAATTGCTGGCTGTGGAGACACCCGTATTCTCTTCCAAAGGAGAAGCCCGGAGATTGATTTCCGGGGGAGGGGTCAGCATCAACAAGCAAAAGCTGACCGGACCGGAACAACGAATTACCAGTAAGGATTTTATCAACAACAAGTATCTGCTTGTACAGAAGGGGAAAAAGAATTACTTCCTCATCCGGGTGAAGGAAACCTAAAAATGCATGACATGGAGAATGACAAACAGCAAACGGGGTATAACTTCAATTCGGTAGATCTCCTGATCTACATCTGGAAAAAGCGAACCATTCTGGCTGGGGTTGGACTCCTGGCAGGGATCGCCTCCATCGTGATATCGATGCTTATAACCCCCATGTTCCAGTCCACGGTCATCATGTTCCCTGCTTCCAATGCGTCTGTTTCCAAGGACCTGCTATCTCAGAATTATTCAGGCCGGCAGAATGTACATGGTTTCGGAGAAGAGGAGCAGGCCGAACAACTGCTGCAGATCCTCAATTCAGAACCCATTCGTGGAAGGATCGTTCAGAAGTACAACTTGATGGAGCACTATAATATC
>SPBY01000621.1 GCA_004525825.1 Bacteroidia bacterium | reverse complement strand
GTAGGGAGACACAATGATCTCATCTTCAAGACTGAGCCCTTCGGTAATTTCAATGTAGTTGTTGTCCTGTATCCCTGTTTTCACTTCCTGCATCATTGCTTTCCCCTCCGAAACAATAAAGACAACCACCATGGGTTCATCATTGGATGATCCGGTTTCATCGGGTATTGACTCAGAGGAAACAGATCCGTCGGAGCTGATCTGATCGACTCTTTGTTCATCCTTTTTGATATCCACGCCTGAGGTATCCATCCTGGTGGTCACTGCCTGAATAGGTATGGAGTAGATCCCGGTTCTGCGATCAGTCTGAATATCAGCGGTGGCCGACATTCCCGGCCGGAGGGGGTAAGGATTGTCCTTAGATATTTTGTCCTCATAGGATTCGGTAAGAAGCAGGATCTTTACCATGAAGTTGGTTACCTGATCGGTGGTTACTCCAATGGTATTGGCTGATACAGGGATCTCCGAAACCACCCCTTTAAATCGGGTGTCGGGATAGGCATCCACCTCGATCAGCGCGGTATCTTGATTGACGACCCGAACGATGTCATTTTCATTCACTTCCACTTCCACCTCCATCCGGTGCAGGTCGGCGATCCGGAGAATTTCAGTACCGGACATCATGGAAGTACCTACCACACGCTCTCCCAGTTCCACCGAAAGGCTCGAAATGGTACCGGCCATGGGAGCATATATGGAAGTCTTGGTCAGACTTTCATCCGCTTCATTCATGGTGGCCTGTGCACTCATCACCGAAAACTCAGCGGCTTCTTTTTCAGCCAGGGCCGAGTTATAATTGGTCAGGGATTGTTCAAATTCTGATTTTGAAATAGCACCTTCCTCGAACAGCTTACTGTTTCTTTTGTAGTCCAGGCTGGTCATCTCCAGCTGAGCCTCCGTCTGCTTTAGCCGGGCTTTGGAATTATTGAGCGCTGCTTCAGTCCGGTTGCGGGCCATCTGGTAGGCCTCAGGTTTGATTTTAAGCAGGTATTGCCCTTTAACCACTTCGTCCCCTTCCTTGACCACAAGGTCCACGATTTCGCCTGATACATCGGGAGAGATGGCTACTTCGGTTTCGGGTTGGATTTTTCCATTGGCGGTGATGATCTCTACAATCTCCCGTTCGATGCCCTTCTCAGTGGCCACTTTCAGGAATCCTTCGTTACCGAACCAGCCCTGCTTTTTTCCTAAGGCCAGCACAACAATCAGCACCACCGCTGCAATTCCTATGATGAGTAGTAATTTCTTTGATTTCATTGGTCCGTAAAATTTATAATGTAATGGGTTCTCCTTTGTAGAAGTTTAGAATCTTTGTTCTGAATATAAAATCGTATTTAGCCTGGAGCAGGTCCGACTGTGTGGAAATGAGCTGGTTTTTGGACACGTTGTAATCCACGGTATTGACCAAACCCACTTCAAATTTCTTCTCGGTGTATTTGAAGGATTCCTCCATGGAGACCAGTGCTTGCTGTGTAGCGTTGAATTTCTTCAGGGCGGCCACGGCATCGGCATAGGATTGCTGGATGGTGGCGTAAAGGGTCAATTTCTTACTCTGAAGGTCCAATTGTGCATTCTTGTGCATGATCCTGGCATTGGCTATGTTGGTATTGATCTGCCAGCCATTGAATATGGGAATAGAGAGTCCCAGCCCCACACCAGCAGCAGCATTGTCCTGCACCTGATTGAAGAAGGGATAGGTTCCAAACTCCGGAATTTCCTGGGGATCTAAGGAATAAACTATTTCATCCCCGGCGGTCCTACCAATGGGTATCAGGGTAGGAGCGCTCAGACTAATCACCTGCTGCCTGATGTCGGAATAACCGGAGTTGAAATTGGCAGACATATAAAGCTGCGGGGAACGTCCTCCTTTGGCTATGGCCAGTCCTTTTTCGGCACTTTCAAGGCCCAGGACGGCGCTTTTTATTTCCGGCATCTCCTGCTCGGCTAGTCTGTAAACTTCCAGGGCATTCATCATCAAAGGATCTTCATCCGGGTCGGCCAGTTGGGGAATAACCACATCAAAAGCTGTATCGATGGGTAGGTCGAGCATCTGCTGCAGGTTCAGCAGGGAAATGGCGAGCTGATTCTCAGCATTCACCAGGTTTAATTCTTCCGAAGCGTACTGGGCCTGCAGTTCCAGGAAATTTCCCCTGGCAAGTTTTCCGGCTTCCACCATCATCAAGGTGCGTTCCACCTGCTGTCCCGTGATTTCCAGCTGGCTTTCAGTGACCGACAGGAGCTCCCTATTGAACATGATGGACAGGTAGGCCGCTGCGATATTGAGAGAAATGTCATTTTTCACTTTCTCCACATCCTCATAACTGGCCATCAGGTTCAGTTCGTTCTGCAGGATGGTATTTCTCACCCTCAGTCCGCTGAAAAGATTAGCTGTGGAGCTGATCCCCAGGTTGACGGAGTTGATCGACTGATTGTCGGAGTAACGATAAGTCGTCTGGTCGAGGACACGGCCCCAGGAGTAGTTATAATTTCCGGAGCC
>SPBY01000662.1 GCA_004525825.1 Bacteroidia bacterium | reverse complement strand
GAGATGAATCTTTCGTGTTCCAGCACCTTTTTAAATGCCTCATAAATATCGCCAAAGTCGGCAGGGGGTGTATCAATTCCCGGAATCACCGCGACACCATCGCGCTCATTCACGTATTTTATCAGCTTCAACAGGTGGATCCTCTCCTCTTCCGCCTGGGCATAAAGCCAATTCGAGACTCCTTCAAAGCCTTTATTCGCGGCCCATGAGGCCATGGATAGATAGAGTTGCGAGGAATAGTCCTCCCTTTCAATCTGGAGATTCAGTATAACTTCAACTTTTTTTGGTAGCATGGATATAGAAATTAATGAGTTAGTAAGTTAAGGGATTATTTACATATTTTCGATGATGGCAGTGCCAAACTCGGAACACTTCAGTTCCGTGGGATTCTCCATCAGCCTGGCAAAGTCGTAAGTGACTTTCTTTTTCAGAATGGCTTCCTGCAGTCCATGGACGATCAGATCTGCCGCTTCGTTCCAGCCCATGTACTCCAGCATCATCACCCCTGAGAGTATCACAGATCCAGGGTTTACCTTGTCTAAACCTGCATACTTGGGTGCTGTTCCGTGTGTGGCCTCAAAAATGGCATGTCCGGTTTCATAGTTAATATTGGCTCCGGGCGCAATCCCGATACCTCCCACGATAGCTGCCAGTGCATCGGAGATATAGTCGCCGTTCAGGTTCATGGTGGCAATCACAGAGTACTCTGCCGGTCGGGTTAAAATTTGCTGCAGGAAAGCATCGGCAATTACATCCTTGACAAGAATCTTGCCGGCCTTCATAGCTGCATCCTGAGCTTCATTGGCTTTGGCTTTTCCCTCCTTTTCAGCTATGCGGTCATACTGGTTCCAGGTAAACACCAGGTCGCCAAACTCCTGCTCAGCCAACTCGTAGCCACACTGCTTGAATTGTCCCTCGGTATATTTCATGATATTGCCCTTGTGGACAATGGTGACAGATGGCTTCTTATTGCGGACTGCATACTGAATGGCAGCCCTTACCAGTCTATCAGTTCCCTCCTTGGATATGGGCTTGATCCCAATGGAAGCAGAATCGGGAAAACGCATGGTGGAGACACCCATTTCTTCCAGCAGGAATTTCTTTATCTTCTCGCCTTCTTCGGTTCCGGTCATCCATTCAATACCCGCATAAATGTCTTCTGAATTTTCGCGAAATATCACCATAGCGGTGGTGGTCGGGTCTTTGACCGGCGAGGGAACTCCATTATAGTACTTCACCGGACGTAAACAGACATAGAGGTCAAGAATCTGGCGCAAAGCAACGTTCAGAGACCTGATTCCCCCTCCTACCGGGGTGGTCAGGGGCCCCTTAATGGCCACAAGATGTTCATGAATCACATCGAGGGTTTCTTCAGGGAGCCATTTACCGGTCTTATTGAAAGCCTTTTCTCCGGCATAAACCTCTTTCCATACTATTTTTCTTTTGCCCTGGTAAGCTTTTTCCACAGCGGCATCAAGTACTTTTACTGAAGCAGCCCAGATATCAGGGCCTGTTCCATCTCCTTCAATAAAAGGTACAATTGGGAAATCGGGAACTGTAATTTTTCCCATCACGTTGGTAATCTTTTCTCCGGTCATATTTTCTTTAGTTCATTGGGTTGTTGTATAAAACTACAATTGATCTCCTGTAATGTTCAATCGTCAAAATCGAGGTTGAAGCGATTCTTGAGTATTCCAAGATCAGGATTCTTCTTAATCAGAAATTCAAGTTTGTCCTGCTCAGTATATATTTTCTTTCCATTCTCTACACCTTCAGTCACTTCCGTGATGATCTCTACCTTTGAGATGCCCGTCTTATTCTGGATAAATCCTACCAGTTCCGATTTTATATTTTTGTTGAAATTATCCTTCTGCGCCTCGCTGTTGAGCATGACCTTTACGGCACCATCCCCCAGGACCACCGGCCGGTTGCTTGTGAGTGTGCTGAATATGCGCGGTTTGCTCTTCTCAATGGAGTGGGCATAGTCATTCCATGCACGAAGAACTGCATCCGGATCCACCGGTTTTGAATCACTCCCAGGGGCTTCCGTCTGTTCAGCGTGTTCTTCTGTTAGCTGTGTGGGCTCAGTCTCATTTTCCACAGGCACGGAAGTACCCTTCAGGCTGGCTCTGATGGAAATACCAGAACTCCTCACAATCCTGGAAGCACCATTCCCGTTGCTGCCCTGTGAGGATGACTCGGTAGTCTTTGAAGCAGGATCTGCCGGTTCTGAGGCATCCATTGTCTGAGACGGGCTTTCCGCAACAGGTGTTGAAGGGGAAGTCTCT
>SPBY01000291.1 GCA_004525825.1 Bacteroidia bacterium | reverse complement strand
GCCTCGGTATTTATGGGATTGGCTGTATCTCCAGATATGCAAACAATTTATGTGGCAGGTGGTCAGGAGAATAAGATATTCTTATTTGATGCGAATTCTGGCGAAAAGCAAGGCTACATAGATTGTTCGGATAGTACCACTAATAGGGATTACTCTCACGGGTATATTGGTGATCTCTGCTTATCGGAAAATGGCAAAATACTTTATGCCGTGGATCAGATTGGGTTCAGAATGCTTATTGTGGACCTCGAAACGAGGACCCTGACACACTCGATCCCCGTTGGTCGTTATCCTTTCGGGATATGCTTGTCTCCGGATGAAAAAAAGGTCTATGTTGCCAATGTGGGGATGTTTGAGTATTCCTTTATAAGAGAGAGCCAGGAAAAAGATGCCAGCATAAAACCCATTGATTATCCCGCTTTTGCCTTTGGTACCAGGGAGATGGAAAACGGCATTGAAAATGATACGATTTCAATTCCCGGATTAGGTGATCCAAATGCCATAGAGGCATTCTCCGTATTTGCCATTGATCTCGAAGATCCTCAAAAACCGAAAGTTGTTTCAAAAATTAAAACCGGGCATTTGGTTGGAGCATTGGTTGAAGGCATTCCTGCTGTGGGAGGTTCCGGTCCCAACTCAATAGTTGCCAGCGATAACTATGTATTTGTCAGCAATGGAAACAACGACAATATCTCGGTCATTTCGATGGAACTTGATTCTGTGATCCATACCATCGATCTCAAACCAGACCCTCGCTTAAGGCAATTCAGGGGAGTCATTCCCTTTGGATTGGCCCTAAGTCCGGATCAAAAACGACTATATGTGGCCGAATCCGGAATAAATGCGATTGCCGTCATCGATGTTTCAGATTTAAAGGTCCTGGGACATATCCCGACCGGCTGGTTTCCTTCAAAAGTTGAAGTGAGTAGCAAGGGGGAAAAATTAATCATTGCCAACTCCAAAGGTTTTGGGAGTGGTCCTAACGGAGGTGAAGCTTTTGAACAGGGGTCCGAAGGAAGCTATATAGGATCCCTTATGAAAGGAACGGTCCAGATAGTGGATGTGCCGGATTCCAAACTCTTACAGACAATGACCGAACAGGTTATATCGAATAACTTTCATCTAACGAAAGCCGGTGATGCTGTTTTCCTTAGCCGGGTGAATAACCCCCTGCCCCTATACCCCGGGGAAAAGGAAAGTCCCATTAAGCACATTGTATTTATATCCAAGGAAAACAGAACCTATGACGAAGTTTTCGGTCAGCTTGAAAATGGGAATGGGGATTCAACCCTTGCCCGGTATGGGAGAAACAGGTCCTTTTCCAACAGAAATCAAACCGACTTCATTACAAATACAACAGTAATGCCTAACCATTTGGCTTTGGCCAGGGAATTTGGCATTTCGGATAATTTTTATGTGGATTCCGATGTCTCGGCCGATGGCCATCGTTGGCTGGTAAACACCTATCCCAATGAATGGTGCGAAACAGCTACATCCGCCAGCTATGGAGGCAACCGAACCTTCTGGGAAGATTCAAAAGCACCCGGTGTTTTTGCTATGAATGGTGCTGCGGGAGCCATTTACCCGGAAGATTATAACGAAGCAGGTTCCATGTGGGATCATCTGGAACGTCATCAGGTAAACTTCTATAATTTTGGCTTCAGCATTATGTTCGAGCCGGCGCTTTACAAAGCTGAATATAAATATACAGGCATTCGTCAATTCATCAACTATCCCATGCCGCAACCGCTTTACGAACGGACTTCTCATAGGTATCCTACCTATAACATGGCCATTCCGGATCAATTCAGAATAGATCAGTTTATTAAAGAATTTGATGCAAAGTGGATGAATGGCCAGGAGGATATGCCTGCATTGATGACCGTCATCATCCCAAATGACCATGGCGCCGGAGAACGTCCGGAGGCAGGCTATCCTTTCCGGGAAAGCTATATGGCGGACAATGATCTGGCGCTCGGACGAATCGTTGAATATCTTTCAAGTACACCCTATTGGAAAAACATGCTCATTGTTGTTACTGAAGATGACGCCCAAAATGGCGTGGACCATGTTGATGCCCATCGAAGCATTCTAATGTTGGTATCCCCCTGGGTAAAAAGAGACTATGTGAGTCACGTACATTATAGTTTTGGAAGTTTGTTTAAATCATTCTGGAATATTCTGGGCCTCCCCTATTTAAATCAATACGATGCTGGAGCTACTGATTTAAGTGATTTTTTTACTGATACTCCAGACTACACACCTTACTATGCCATGGAAGTGGATCGTGCAGTTTTCGATCCTCAAAAAGCACTTGATCCCTTTGATGAAGAATTTGATTGGAAAGCCGTGAAAGAATCACCCGAAATTGACAATGTGGAAGACATGTTTCGGGAAAGTAAGGAACAGGATGAAGACCGATTGGAAGACAGAGAGAAGAAAAACTAAAAATACCTCCTTTCATGATGAATAAGACAGCAAGTTTTGTCCGGACAGCCATTGTTGTACTTTTTACCTGTGCATTCATACTGAATGCCCAATCCGCGAAAGCCCAAAATTATGCCGTCGGCGCAGATCTGTCGTTTATGAAAATGGCAGAGGATAATGGATTTATTTTTAAGGAAGCCGGGCAGGCCCTACCCTGCCTCCAGATTTTCAAAGATCATGGTTATAATTGGATAAGGTTAAGGTTGTTTCATACACCTGATAGATTGCCAAATGACCTGGAATACACTATCTCGCTGGCCAGAGAAGCCAAAGCTTTGGGGCTCAAGTTTCTGCTGGACTATCACTATTCAGATACCTGGGCCGACCCCGGCAAGCAATTTATCCCCAAAGCCTGGGAAGGGCTTGATCATGATGAATTGGTACAGGCTGTTTTTGAATATACTAAAGAAACCATGATTGCATTTCGTGACTCCGGCACATTCCCGGATATGGTGCAGGTAGGAAACGAAATTAGCCATGGAATGCTTTGGCCCGACGGGAAACTACCAGATAATTGGGATAATTTCGCTGAATTGGTACAGGCTGGAATCAATGGCATCCATGCCAGTTGTGGAAACAATCCCTGTCCCGAAATAATGATTCATATAGATAAGGGTGGGGATAAACAGTTTACTGAATACTATTTTGACAAACTCCATTCTTACGGGATAAAATACGATATAATAGGCCAGTCCTATTATCCATGGTGGCACGGGAATCTGCTCCAGCTAAGAGAATGCCTGAATTTCACTGCAAATGCCTATCAGAAAAACATCATCCTTGTGGAAGTCGCATACAACTGGACTCCTACGGAATATTTAGATAGCAGTGCACCATTTCCTGAATCGCCCGAAGGACAAAAAGAGTTTTTGGAAGAGGTGAACAGGATTGTTTTAAATATTCCTGATAATAGAGGGTGCGGGGTATTCTGGTGGGAACCGGCCGTATCGCGAAGAGGAAGCCGGAGTTTTTTCGACGAGACAGGCAATGTGCTACCAGTCATTAGTGTTTTTGATAAATACATGCGCCATTAAACAAACTAAAATACCGACCAGGGCCATCAGAGCAAAAGGATCCGAGATGCTATTAAGAATCCTGTTCATTGCTATCCTGTTTTGCGGCAGCACGCTAAATGGACAACAGAATTTCCAAACTGCGAAACCATGGACCTACTGGTGGTGGATGGGTAGTGCTGTCGATACAGCAAATATTCAAAGACAATTAAATGATTTCGCGGAAGCCGGGCTTGGAGGTGTTCATATTATCCCAATTTATGGAGTGCATGGATTTGAAGAGCAGTTCCTTAATTTTCTATCGGAAGAATGGTTCGCTATGGTTAATTACACCATTCAGGAGGCCAACAAACTCAAGCTGGGGGTTGACCTCACCCTGGGCACCGGATGGCCCTACGGCGGGAAATGGATAAGTCCCGAGTTTTCAGCAAAAAAACTGGTCACCAGGGAATTTTCTATTCAGAACAGCAAGAAGATCAGATTGGATTTCGGCCAACTTAAAGCCCGATATGAACTTTTAGATATTGTAGGTGCCTACGCTTCTAATCCTCACGAAAACATTGACCTCACTCCCTATGTAAAGGACGAAACTCTCAGTCATAAGCTTACGAAGTCTGACTGGAAAATTACCCTGTTTGGGATCCAGCAGACCAAACAATGGGTAAAACGTGCCGCACCAGGAGGAGAAGGAATGGTCATGGATTATTTTGACAGGAAGTCAGTTCAACATTACTTGAACCATTTTGATTCGGCTTTTGCACAAACGAATTTCCCCATTCATCCCAGGGCTTTTTATCATGACTCCTATGAAGTGTATGGTGCTAACTGGACAGGGCAATTTACAGGTGCTTTTAAACAGCAGCAAGGATACGATCTTCTGGATTACATGCATATTTTGGGAGATACCCTGCACCCCGATTATCCACTGATCATGCATGACACCAGGGCAACCCTTGCAGAATTGTTGTATACCGAATTCACCCGTACATGGACCGATTGGAGCACTAAGTACTCTAGCCTCACACGCAACCAGGACCATGGTTCTCCTGCAAACCTGCTTGATTTGTACGGGCTATCCACCATTCCTGAGACAGAATCATTTGGCTGCAGTGATTTCGATATTCTAAATTTGGCCTGTGACCCAGATTATGAGGAGGAGCGATTTGGCAGGCCTCACCCGCTCTTGATGAAATTCGCTTCCTCCCCTGCCAATCTATTGGGCAAGCCCTTGGTAAGCTCTGAAACAGGAACCTGGCTGGCCAATCACTTCAAAGTATCCTTAAGAAGGGTGAAACCTCAAATTGATGAGCTTTTCACCGCTGGGATTAATCACATATTTTACCACGGCATTACCTATTCGCCGGAGGAAGAGGGATTCCCCGGCTGGCTTTTTTATGCATCCACAAACTTTGGGTCAAGTTCCCATTTTTGGGACGAACTCCCCTTGCTTAATCATTACATCGAAAGCTGTCAGAGCTTGTTGCAGGAGGCCCAAGCTGACAATGACCTCCTGCTCTATTTCCCAATAAACGACCTATG
>SPBY01000534.1 GCA_004525825.1 Bacteroidia bacterium | reverse complement strand
TCGCGTTGCCACCCGCCCGGACTGGCCACTTCATACACATCGTGCTCCTCCCACAAGCCCCCCATCTCACGGAAGGTTCTCAATCCACTCTCGGCACTCATGCCAGCCCCGGTCAATACCACCAGTTTTTTCATCTCAACTGCTATTGATCTTGCTATTCAGATTCCGGTTCCAATTTTCTCTTTAATTTTTTACTTCTCTTGTAAATATAAGATTTTGGCTGAACAATTACTTTCTTTACATTTAAGCAGAATGATTGATCAGCAGACCATAAATCAAATCTTCGATACCGCCGATATTGTGGAGGTGATTTCCGATTTTGTGACCCTGAAAAAAAGCGGGACCAACTACAAGGGACTTAGCCCCTTCTCCAACGAGAAAACCCCTTCCTTTATGGTCTCGCCTGCCAAAGGAATCTTCAAGGATTTTAGTTCGGGCAAAGGCGGAAATGTGGTCGGGTTCCTCATGGAACACGAAAAACTCTCCTATCCTGAAGCGCTCCGTTACCTGGCCAACAAATACAACATAGCCATTGAAGAGAAGGAGCTTACTGCCCAGGAGATCCAGCATAAAAATGAACGGGAAAGCCTGATGGCAGTGACCGCATACGCTACCACTTATTTTGAGTCCCAGCTGCAAACGGAAGAGGGCAAAGCTGTGGGCCACAGCTATTTTCGGAATCGGGGCTTCCGAGATGATATCCTGAAGAAATTTGAACTTGGTTACAGTCCGGAAAAACGAACTGCTTTCACGGAGGAGGCAGGAAAGAACGGGTACAAAAAGGAATATCTGGTAAAAACGGGACTCTCTATTGAGCGGGATCAATATACTTTTGACCGCTTTGCCGGCCGGGTCATTTTTCCCATACATTCACTCTCGGGAAATGTGATCGGATTTGGTGGCCGCACCCTGAAATCAGACAAGAACATTGCCAAATACCTGAATTCGCCTGAATCGGATATCTACCATAAGAGCAGGGTGCTATATGGTCTTTTCCAGGCAAAAAAAACGATTGTTTCGGCCGAGCGATGTTTCCTGGTGGAAGGATATACCGATGTCATTTCCATGCACCAGGCCGGAATAGAAAACGTAGTGGCCTCATCGGGGACCGCTCTTACCACGGAGCAGATCCGACTGATCAAGAGATTTACAGAAAATATTACCATCCTGTATGATGGAGATGAGGCGGGCATCAAAGCTTCTTTTCGCGGGATCGACATGATCCTAGAAGAGGGCATGAACGTGAAGGTGGTAATGTTGCCCACCGGGGAAGATCCTGATTCCTATGCACACTCGCATAGTTCCTCCGAATTCCAGGATTACATTCAAACCAGCGAACAGGACTTTATTTCTTTCAAAACCGAGTTATTGTTGGCAGACGTCCAACATGATCCCATCAGGCGCGCACAGCTAATCACCGATATCGTCAAGTCTGTGGCGGTCATTCCGGATGGCATTATGCGCAGCGTGTTCCTGAAGGACTGCGGCCTGCTGCTTGGAGTAGAAGAACAGGTTCTCTACAATGAGGTGAACAGAATCCGGCAGAGGAAGCAGGAACAGCAGTGGCGCAGGGAACAAACGGGGCAAAATTTCCGTCAGGATCAGCTGCTTACTGCCTTACCCAAACAACCGGTGGTCCCGGGTTTTGTGGAAAATGTCTTCTCGGAAGTGGAGGAGAGGGAAATCATCTATTTCCTGCTCAAATTCGGCAATGCAATTCTCCATATGAGCGATGAAGACCATACCGAAATCAGTGTGGCGCATTACATCATTCGGGAGATACAGAACGACGAACTGGAGTTCACCAATCTCATATATAAACAGATTTTCGAGGATGTGAAAGATCTCATTGAGCGTGGCGAAGAAGTGGCAGAGCGCCACTTCGTTTATCATGATCATGCCGGTGTGAGAGAGTTGGCAGTGGATATTTTTACTTCACGCTATGAATTGAGCAAAGTCTGGAAACGGAAAGAGGCCTACGTGGAACTGCCGGGTGAAAACCTTGGTTTTGAGGTCCCAAAAACATTGCTTTCCTATAAGATGATGGTGGTTGAAAAGGCTCTTTCCCAACTCCGGATTACCCTTGAAAGCACTGAAAAAAGCAAGGATATTGAAGCGCTGAATCAGGTGATTGTGAGGATACAAAGCCTGGAAAGTGTCAAGCGGGAACTTTCTGTGGGATTGGGGGGGCGAACCATCATCCGCTAAGAGGACTTCATTTCAGAAGCTCTTGTCTCAGCTTCTCAATGCCTTTCAGGATACCGGCTTCGATACTTCGAAAATCCGCAATTTCTTTTTGCGTGTACTGGATAAGCAAATGTAGTTTTTGATCCGACTGCAATAGCAGATCGTACAAGCCTTGTTTATTCAACCTGTAGGCCTCTCTGATTCGCCGTTTTAAAAGATTTCTGTCCACCGCTCTTTTAAACAAGCGTTTGGGTACCGAAACTGCCATTGACACCGGATAAGGTCCTTCTTCGGCCAGCATAAAGACTATTCTTACAGGGGGTGCATAGACAGACCTGCCTGCTTCAAATAAGGAGGAGATTGCTTTCCTGCTGGAAAGTTTTTCGCGTTTAGAAAGTGAAAACTTTTTTACGATTTCCCGTTAATCTTATTGTGTTCCTTTATGAAGTTCTCCAGAGCCATGGTCAGGGAAGGAGCCTGCGGTTGTGGTGCTGTAATATCCAGGCGCAGTCCGGCTTCTTCTGCAGCTTTTGCAGTCTTGGCACCAAATGAAGCAATTTTGGTGTTGTTCTGTTTGAAATTGGGAAAATTCTGGAAGAGCGACTTGATTCCTGAGGGGCTGTAAAACACCAGAATATCATAATTCACATCGGCCAGGTCAGAGAGGTCGCTGCACTCGGTCCGGTAAAGGACGGCCTTGGAAAAGTTGAAGTTGATGTCCTTCAAAAGCTCTGGAATTTCTTCTTTATGAGCAGCAGACAAAGGAAGAAGGAATTTTTCATCCTTGTGCTTTTTCATGATCTCAACC
>SPBY01000658.1 GCA_004525825.1 Bacteroidia bacterium | reverse complement strand
GTATTGGAGGCTACAGTTTTTTTGAAACGGGATTCAGATTCAAACAGCTTCTGGGCCTGGCTCCCTCACCTTTTGACCTGGCGGGAAAAATAAAAGATGCATTCACTTCACTGCTTCACCTTATAAATCCATTCTCTAAGAAAGATCCATTCTGGACCTTTGCGAACATGCAAGAGTGGGAATCTGAGAGGAACATTCGGAGTACCTACTTCTTTCTGGAAAAAGAGGAGAACCGGCATGTAAATTCCACCTATCATTTTCACGAGAAGCGCTTCCGGAAACTGTTCCGGGAACTCTCTTCTGGAGGTCATGAGATCGGGATCCACGGAACCATAAAGTCGGCCAACAGCCAGGAATCGATGGAGCATAGTCTGAAGAACCTGCGGGATGCCTCCGGGAAGGAGGTGGCAGGGATCAGGCAACATTTCCTGAAATATACCCCTGGCGAAACTGCTCTCATCCAGGAAAAAGCCGGCCTAAGCTATGACTCCACTCTGGGATTTGCTGAACATGAAGGATTCCGGAACTCGTACTGCTGGCCTTTCAGGATGTTTGATTTCGCTAATGACCGGAGCATGGAATTGTGGGAGATTCCGCTGACTTGCATGGATGTAAGCCAATTCACCTACCGCAAGCTGGATCTGGAGAGCAGCCGGGAATCGGTGGAAAATCTGGTGGCGGAAGTGTGCAGGTTCAATGGAGTCTTTTCGCTCCTCTGGCACAACCATTTTTTCGATGAACGAGAGTTTCCCGGGATCATTAAACACTACACAGGAATTCTTGACCATTGCACCCGCCAGGATATGCGGGGCATTACAGGCAGAGAGATCATCGCTATATTCTCCGGTGTTTCACATAGAAACGCGTGAGCCTGATCCCAAACAAAATGTGCCTCAGGACGGTAGGGATCAAACCATAATATTGCGTCATGATTCTGAATCTTTCCTTCAGCCCGGCTTTAATATTTTGGTCTGTTAAACCCCCTTCCATAAAGCGCGACAGCACCAAGCCTGAATTCCGGATATGCCCGGAATTCTTTGCTGCCCGGATGGACCAGTCGATATCGGCCGACAGCCGGTATTCCAGGTTATAGTCAGGAGCCAGAGCCCGTTTCACAATGAAAGACTGGTGACAAACCAGCATGCCTTTTCGAAACGATTTCCAGCTAAGCTGATCCGGTGGCTTCAGTCGCCTGTCCCCGATCTCATTCTGAGCCTCATCTATGATCAGTGTGCCCCCGTAAATAATATCGGGCAAGACCTCCAAACCCTCCATCATCCGCTCCATTGTATCCGGACCATAGATCTGGTCGCCCGAATTCAGGAACCACACATACTCGCCGGTGGCCTCCTTCAATCCTTTGTTCATGGCATCATACAGTCCCTGATCCGGCTCAGAGATTACCTTATGGATGCCCTGGTAAGCAGCGATCGCTTTCAGCGTTCCATCGGTCGACTTCCCATCCACTATGATATATTCGACGGGGGAATAGCTCTGATTGAGTACGCTCTCAATGGTCTTTCCAATGTGTATAGCGTCATTGAACACCACGGTGATGACAGATATCTTTGGAGGGGTGCTCATGTTGCGGAAGATTTATCCATCATGCTGTGGTAGAGTTTGATGTGCGCTTCCACCGATTCTTTTTTGGAGAATCGATTCAGAGCGATTTCCCGTGTTTCTCTGGAAAGTTTATCATAGGATTCTGATGAAAGGATCCAATCCATGCCTTCTGCCAGATCTGCTGATGATTTATAATCGGCCAGGTAACCATTGACTTTGTGCTCAATCATTTCCGGGATCCCACCGGTCCTGAATCCAAGCACCGGGGTACCACAGAGCATCGATTCGACGATGGTGTTTGGGAGATTGTCCTGCAGCGAGGGAATCACAAAGAGATGAGCCACACTATAGAGTTGAACAAGCGTCTCCACAGAGTGGACAAAAGCGATGTTCCGGGTGTTCAGCGGAAATGAGTCAGCAACCCCTCCCCCGGTCTTGCCAAACAGGATGATCTCCACCTGATCTCTGTCCACTTCGCCGGATATAAGCCCGATAGCTTCCATGAAATATGGATATCCTTTCATGACATTCTTTACCGTTGCTGCTCCAAAGAGGATATACTTCTTTTCGGGATCGAGTCCCAGGCTGGCACAGGACTCTTTTCTTCCTGCGGGTTGAAAAACAGATTCGTCGACCGGATTGTGAATGGTGTGGACCTGGCTATGTTGAAGCAATGAGCTTGCCCGTACACACTCGTTCATCCACTTGCTGGGAGTAATCACCGTGAATTTCCCCTTCC
>SPBY01000389.1 GCA_004525825.1 Bacteroidia bacterium | reverse complement strand
ATATTTTTCAAAAAACTACCCGAAAATACTTGCAAAAGCTGTACCAGGAGACCCTCCCGGCTATTCAGAATGAATCTAACCAATGCTCACAGAGAAAATTTATTGACTGATTTTTAAGCCTTTAGCCATGTGTCCCCAGAATACAACTCCCTCCGATTATGCATTTTTTAAGAAACCCTCTTGCATTATAAGCGTATATTGTTATAAATTTGGCTTCTAACTTTTTTGACTAATAAAACCCAATTCACCCGGAATACAATTATTTAAAATTGGAATGACTAATAAGGCACATTACGCTGTTGTCGCGGGAGAACTTGCCCCTGGTGCCAGGGTCTCTGATGAACAGTTCAGTAAGATACCAGACCTGATCAGGGCCTCCTTCCAGGCCGTCAACAGGATGGTCCCGGAGGAGGCAAAGCTCAGGTATGAAATCATCAGAATGGATGAGTTCCTGGCTCTTTCCGATTCTCCGGTCCACT
Source organism: Bacteroidia bacterium (assembly GCA_004525825.1). Taxonomy (GTDB): domain Bacteria; phylum Bacteroidota; class Bacteroidia; order Bacteroidales. The sequence continues at coordinate 3,516 of SPBY01000389.1, read as the reverse complement.
CCATGCGTTCGCTGATCATGTTGTTCAGTGCCTTCAGGTTCCTCTCCCATAAGGAATTAAGAGAACGACTTGACCTGAGGGTCTGCCAGGGAATCGGGCCCGTGGAATTTGCACAGGATCACCTGAGAGAATCAGATGGAACCGCCTTTAGAAAAGCCACAGCCGGCCTGGGGAAGATGAAAAGGAACCAGCGGATCTCTGTTACCTCACCGGTGAAAGCTCTGACTGAAGAGTTGGAATTAAGCTGCAGTTTCATGGACATCCTGATCCACGACTGGTCGGACGAACAGGCTGAAGCCATGTTCCTGAATCTGACCGGGAAAAATCAGATGGAGATCAGTCAGCTCCTGGGCATCTCTCAACCTGCCGTGAACAGAAGGCTAAAAGCGGCACACTTCGATACCATACATAAGTTCATAGATCGATTCGAATACCTGATAAAGTCCAGCCACGAAAAATGAAAGCCGTACATTGGATCATATTAGGCATCGTAATAAGTTTTGCCACCTACTTCATCTACCAGACCAGGGAGTCTCTGCCACGCGTAGATACTACCATCGATCTGAACTGGAAGTTTACCATGGGGGATCCCTTAGGTGCGGCCGAACCACAATTTGACGATTCGGGCTGGAGATATCTTTCACTGCCCCACGACTGGATGATTGAGCAGGAGGTCCATCCGGAAAATCCTTCCGGCAAGGCGGGAGGTTATTACCCCGGAGGCATTGGCTGGTACCGGAAAATCATCGACCTGACAGAGTATGAAGACTCGAAACAGTTTTACCTGCTGTTTGAAGGGGTTCAGATGAATGCCGATGTATACTTCAATGGCTCCCATCTGGGAAAACAGATTTACGGCTACTCCAGTTTCTACCACGACATCTCCTCACTGGTCCGCATGGATACACTCAATGTAATTGCTGTGAGGACCGATTGCAGCAAGCTGCCCATCGACCGCTGGTACTCTGGCGGAGGCATCTACAGGCATGTGAGGCTAATAGCTACCAGTGAGGTGCATATGCCGGTATGGGGACAGGCTGTGAGTTCCAGGATCGACAGTGCCGGAAGCGCCCTCCTGGATGTCTCACTGGAATTCAGGAACAATGGCCGAAAGGACCGGCGATTTGAGGTCAAATACGACATTGTGGGTCCGGGTGGAAAACTGCTGGCTGACGGAAACAGCAGTGTTCTCCTGGAGTCGGGATCCAGCGGATCGAACAAGCGTACATTCACCATTGAGGATCCCCTTCTTTGGTCGCCCGATACTCCCGAACTGTACACAATACATTGCTATCTGATGGACAGGAACAAAAAACTCGACCAGGTCAGTATCAAGCATGGCATACGTACGGCGGAGTTTGATCCGGACCGGGGTTTTGTGCTGAACGGAAAGAAAGAATTCCTCAAGGGAGTATGCATTCATCATGATGGAGGAGAACTTGGCGCCGCGGTTCCGCTGGAGGTCTGGGAAAGAAGACTGGGCCTCTTGAAGGAACTGGGTGTGAACGCACTGCGTCTGGCTCATAATCCACATGCTCCTGAGGTGCTTGATCTGTGCGACCGAATGGGATTCCTGGTCATCGACGAAATGTATGACAAATGGGAACAGCCCTGGGATGGAGCTGCAGAAGACTGGAACCTGGAAGAGAGCTGGCCCACCGATCTGTCCAATTTCATACGTCGCGATCGCAACCATCCCTCGGTGATCCTCTGGAGTCTGGGCAACGAAATCCTGGAGCAAAGATTCATACCGGCCGACGGGGTGGCCATGTACAGCAAACTGAAAGACTTTGTATTGTCCATCGATCCCACCAGGATGGTTACTGTTGCACTGCATCCCGGCAATGCTGACTTACGGGAGGAGGTCCCCAGCAGCATGATGCATGTGTCCCCGGTGGTATCCTATAACTATCGTAGCGACTCATTCAGGACCTGGCATGCTGCCTATCCCAACCTGGTCTTTATAGCCTCTGAAACCAGAGCCTACGGTACCCGGCAGAAAGAAGACTACCAGGTGATCGATTATGCTGACAATTCCTGGAACGATATGGAAGAATTTGTAGCTGGACAGTTTATCTGGGCGGGCATAGATTATCTGGGCGAATCGGGCGGATGGCCCAATCGCGGTTGGAAAACTGGTCTGCTGGAAACCAACGGATTCATCAAACCCCATGCCTGGTACATTGCCTCTCAGTACAGGGACGACCCCATGGTAAAGCTCACTGTAAAAGATACTTTCCTGGCCGATTCCCTGAACAAGCTGAACAGCTGGCAAACAAAATGGGTGGGAGCCCCGCTGGTCGATCACTGGAGTTTTGTGAACGATACCACACCCAAGGAGGTGGTGATCTTTACCAACTGCAGCAGGGTGGAACTCTCCCTGAATAAGCATTTGATAGGAACCCTTAAGAAAGAGGATTTCTCAGAGGGTGTGATCAAGACAATTGTCCCTTACGAAAAAGGAGAACTGGTGGCTCATGCCTACTACATTAATGACAAGGGAGAAACACTGAAGGTGTCTGATACCCTGATCACCTCCCATGCTCCCTATTCCCTGGCCATGCATCCCGACCGGAATCAGGTAAGGGAGAACAAACGTGTCATCCAGATTACCACCAGTGTGGTCGACAGCACAGGTGAACTCAACCCGGGGAGCAAGCACCTGGTCAATTACCAACTGGATGGTCCGGGCAGGATCAGGGCCATTGACAATGGAGATCTGGCCGATCATACCTCTCCTGAATCCTCCTCAAAAGAGGTCAGGAAAGGAAAACAGCTTTTGATCCTCCAGGCCGGAAGCGAACCGGGCGACCTGATCATCTCTGCCTCGGCAGAGGGACTCAGACCCTCTACGGTCAAGATCAAAAACAAAGAGTAAAACCTGTATGATGAGTAAAAGATTCGGACCCTCGCTGGTATTGATCCTCGTCATATTTTTCATCCTTGTCCAGGCCGGAAGCCTGGTGGTGGTATTTATCAAAGAAGGGATTGGGATCTTCTGGACCCTGGTACTGCTACTCATTCCCCTGGTCATCATCATTGCCCTGATCACCGTCTACCTGGAGCGATTGAAGGAGATAGACGAGGAAGAGAAGGACGATCTTACGAAATATTAAAATTCTTGTCGAGTACCTCCCCGTTTTTAAACCTGTAGGTGGTGGCAACGTTGGTTTCCACGTCCAGGTCTTCAAGCACAAATTCATAATCGGGGAAAGATCTGCTACCCCTTGTTACACCTTCAATCACACGCCTGCCATCCTCAATGGCAATGGTGGCGCAATATACCTCCTCTCCCCCGGGTATGAATACGTAATCGGTATAATGCTCCATTCCAAAGGAATAATGAACCTCGATCTGTTGAGCTTCATCCAGAACCTCTACAGATTTAATGGTGATTGCTCTCATGCCGCTAAATTTAGTAAATTAAACACAAAATTCTTGGAAAATGGAAAAGATGGTTCCCCTCTACAATACCGAAAACATCCCCGGTCAGAAATATGAATTGATCGGCCTGGT
>SPBY01000293.1 GCA_004525825.1 Bacteroidia bacterium | reverse complement strand
CCAATGCTCCCATTGCACTTCGAATGGGTACCATCAATGAGTTGGCTGAAAAGACGAATTCACAAGTGATTGCAGCCGATGCCACCAGTCTGGAGGACCTTGAAAATCTATTTCAGAAATCTATGGAGGCTCTGGGAGGGAAAGTCGATTTTGTACTGCACTCCATCGGTATGTCGCCCAACGTAAGAAAAGGGCTTGATTACGATGCCCTGAATTATGGTTATTACCACAAGACCCTGGACGTAAGTGCGTTTTCGCTGCACAAGGTTTTGAGTACTGCCCGGAAGATGGATGCCATCAATGATTGGGGCTCTGTGGTGGCACTGTCCTATGTGGCAGCCCAGCGAACCTTTGCGGGATACAATGACATGGCTGATGCCAAGGCCATCCTGGAGTCCATAGCCCGTAGCTTTGGGTACATGTACGGAAGGTCCAAGCGGATCAGGATCAATACTGTTTCACAATCGCCTACACCCACCACTGCAGGAAGCGGGGTTCACGGATTTGATAAACTGGAAGATTTTTCCGAAAGAATGTCCCCCCTGGGCAATGCCACAGCGAGTGAATGTGCCGATTACTGCATCACCCTGTTCAGCGATCTCACCAGGAAGGTTACCATGCAAAACCTCTTCCACGATGGTGGCTTCTCCAGCATGGGAATGAGTTACAGGGCCATTGAGCAGTACGAAAAGAGTTTCAAGGACTGCCCGGAATAGTATTTTTATTATATTTCGGCAGACCTAAGACTAAAGACATGGGAATTGCTGTAATTCTTTTCTACTTTCTGTTTCCTGCTTATCTGCTTTTCTACAGTACCCGCTTCTCCATCATCAATAAGATCGGTGTGGTGGTGATCTGCTATGCAGGTGGATTGGTGATTGGCAACATGCACATCATTCCTGAATCTATTTCTGACCTGCAATCTACCCTTATGGGGATTACTATTTTGCTTGGGATCCCGCTGGTGCTCTTTTCCGAGAACGTGGTGAAATGGGCCAAAATGGCCAAGACTACCTTTATTTCCCTTTTGCTGGGGGTGGCCTCTGTGGTGGTTCTTGTTTTTGTAGGCTACTTTATCTTTAAGGATAGAATTCCTGAGATCTGGCAAATATCAGGAATGATGATCGGCGTATATACAGGAGGGACTCCTAACCTGGCGGCCATTGCCCGGAGTCTGGGAGTGGCCGAGGAACTCTATATCATGACCCATACGGCAGAACTGGTGATAGGTGCGGTAATTCTCCTGTTCCTGATTACTGGTGCCAAACCCTTTTTCGGAATGTTTCTTAAGCCCTATCCCAAAGATGGACAAACAGCAGCACAGCCTGAAATTGATGTGGCTGATTTCGAGAGTTATGATGGTTTTTTCAAAAGGAAGAATTTTCAGGGGATTCTGAAAGCCTTTGGGGTGGCCGTGGCCATTTTTTTAATCGGCTACGGACTCAGCCAACTTTTTAAAGGGGATGCCAAAGATACGGTGGCGGTACTTACAGTTACTACCCTTGGGATCGCAGCTTCCCTTATTCCTGCTGTCAACAGGATAAAAAGTTCTTTCCAGCTGGGCATGTATTTCATCTATGTATTCTGCGTAATTGTGGCCGCAAAAGCAGATATCATCGCCTTATTCAGCGTGGAGAACATCGACTTACTGGTAAATCTGCTCATATACATAGCCCTGGTCATTGTCGGTTCCCTGATCCTGCACGCCATCCTATCCTGGATATTCAGGATCAATGTGGACGACTACATCATTACCTCCACCGCCCTGTCCAATTCACCTCCTTTTGTTCCTGTGGTGGCTGCTGCATTGCGCAACAAGGAGGTGGTGGTACCCGGAATGATCATTGGGGTGATCGGTTATGCCATAGGAAATTACCTGGGTGTGGCCATTGCCTATATCCTCAAGTAATTTTGCTTTAAAACATTCATCGGGCCAGCCACATTTTCATATCTTCGTGGTGTGAGACTGGTTCTAAAAAATATAGCCGGCCTGCTGGTAGTTGAACACGATCCAGATCCCTGGGTGGCCGGGACTGACATGGCTTCAGTAAATACCTTGTCGGACGCATGGCTGGTGATTGAAAATGGGAAGATAGCCTGTTTTGGCGAAGGTGAAGTGATCCCATTTCCCGATGATGAGTTACTCGATTGTGGAGGAGGTTTGGTTCTGCCTGCCTTTTGCGATTCACACACCCACCTGGTCTATGCCGGAAGCAGGGAGCAGGAGTATGAAGACAAAATCAGGGGACTGAGTTACGAGGAGATTGCTAAGCGGGGTGGTGGGATCCTGAATTCAGCCAGGCTATTGTCCCTTACCCCGGAAAACGAGCTCTTCGAGCAATCCCTTCCAAGAGTGCAGGAAATTATAAAATCAGGGACAGGGGCAGTGGAGATCAAGAGTGGCTATGGTTTGAATACCATCGATGAGCTCAAGATGCTCAGGGTCATCAAACGACTGAAAGAGGAGACCCCGCTTGCCATCAGATCCACTTTCCTGGGGGCTCATGCGGTGCCCGCGGAATTTAAGTCTAAGCAGGATAAATATGTGGACCTGGTCATTGAAGAGATGATCCCGGCGGTGGCAGAAGAGGAGCTGGCCGATTACATCGATGTATTTTGTGATCGCGGCTTCTTTACTGAGGAACAGACTGGTCGCATCCTTGAGGCGGGAGCAAAATTTGGACTGCTGCCGAAGATACATGCCAATGAGCTCGATTTTTCGGGGGGAGTTCAGGTGGGAGTCAGGAACCAGGCCAGGTCTGTGGATCACCTGGAATTTGTGGGTGTGGAGGAGCTGGAGGCTCTGAAAGGAAGTCTTACCATGCCTACCATTCTTCCTGGAGCTTCACTCTTTCTGGGCCTTAAATATGCGCCTGCAAGAGAGATTATTGAGGCCGGATTGCCATTGGCACTGGCCTCGGATTACAACCCGGGTTCGTCCCCATCAGGAAACATGGAACTGGTGATGTCGCTGGGGATCATACAGTTGAAAATGCTTCCTTACGAGGTATTAAATGCTGTGACCCGGAACGGGGCTTATGCCATGGGGCTGGAAGACAGTCATGGAACCATTACCCCGGGAAAAGTGGCCAATCTTATCATTACCGATCCCATGCCCCGTTTTGGCTTCATGCCCTATGCCTACGGGAGCAGCCAGATTAACAAAGTCATCTTAAACGGAAAAATTCAATAGAATTTTATGAATCAGCTAATAGAATGTGTTCCTAATTTCAGTGAGGGACGGGACATGGAGATTATTCGACGCATCACCGATCAGGTGGAATCGGTGGAGGGGGTAAAATTGCTGGATGTGGATCCGGGAAAGGCCACCAACCGCACGGTGGTGACTTTTGTTGGAAGTCCGGAAAGTGTCTTGGAAGCTGCTTTCCAGGCCGTAAAAATGGCCTCTGAGATTATCGACATGAGCAGGCACAGTGGTGAGCACCCGCGTTTCGGGGCCACCGATGTCTGTCCACTGGTACCGGTATCGGGAATTACCATGGAAGAGACGGTGGAACATGCACGAAAGCTGGCTGAGAGGATAGGTAGTGAAATAGGTATTCCTGTCTACTGTTACGAAAATGCGGCCCTGAGCAAGCAAAGAAGGAACCTGGCCAGTGTCCGGTCGGGTGAATATGAAGGCTTGAAGGAAAAGCTAAAGGATGCAGCATGGAAGCCCGATTTTGGTCCTGCAGAGTTTGTTCCCCGCACAGGGGCCATCGCGGTGGGTGCAAGGGACTTCCTGGTGGCATACAACATCAATTTGAATACCACCTCCACCCGCAGGGCCAATGCTATCGCCTTTGATGTTCGGGAACGGGGAAGGGCCAGGCGTGAGGGCAATCCCTTTACCGGAAAGATTTTGAAGGACCAGGAGGGAAATCCGGTCATGATTCCCGGATCCCTGAAGGAGGTGAAGGCCATAGGATGGTTTATCGAGGAGTATGGAGTGGCACAGATTTCCATGAATCTGACGAATATCTCAGTGACCCCGGTGCATGTTGCCTTTGATGAAGTTTGCAAAAGAGCAGAAGCCAGGGGGATCCGGGTGACCGGTTCAGAGCTGGTGGGACTGGTGCCGCTACATGCCATGCTGGAAGCGGGGAGGTATTTTTTGAAGAAGCAGAGCCGATCCACGGGGGTCTCCGACAATGAACTGATAAAGATTGCTGTAAAATCCATGGGACTGGATGAACTGGGACCTTTTGTACCTGAGGATAAAATCATTGAATACCAGTTGCAAAAGGGAAAGGAAAAGGAATTAATTGATCTGACCATGAGAGCCTTCATGGAGGAGACAGCTTCCGAATCACCTGCACCGGGAGGAGGATCTGTCAGTGCCTACATGGGTTCCATGGGAGCAGCATTGGCTACCATGGTGGCCAACCTAAGTTCCCAAAAGAGGGGTTGGGACGAACGATGGGAGGAATTTTCTGATTGGGCCGAAAAAGGAAAAAGCATACAGGAACGCCTCCTGCGCCTGGTGGATGAAGATGCCCGGGCTTTCAATGGGATCATGGCCGCATTTGGACTCCCCAATAAGAGTGCTGAAGAGCAAAGGACCAGGAAGGCAGCCATTGAAGAAGCCACTTTACATGCCATTGAGATACCCTATCAGTTGATGAACACCTCCTATGAGGGATTTGAAGTGGCCGGTGCCATGGCAGAAACTGGAAACCCAAACAGTGTATCGGATGCCGGAGTGGGAGCCCTGGCCCTGCATGCCTGCATTGAAGGGGCATGGTTGAATGTGAAGATCAATGCGACAGAAATGAAAAAGCATCCACGTGTGAAAGAGATTCTGGAGTCAGGCAGGAAGCTAAGGAAGAGGGCAGAAGAGACAAAGAACGGAATCCTTGACAGGGTCAATGAGAAGATTGGACAGTAAGTGGTTTTTTTGGTCCCAAAATTGTGCTATTTTCACGGGACCATTGAACGGAAGGGCATTGTGAGAAAGAGTATAATCACCATAATCATATGTATTGCTGCATTAAGCACTGGTTTTTCCCAGGAGAGGCTTCT
>SPBY01000423.1 GCA_004525825.1 Bacteroidia bacterium | reverse complement strand
TAGTTGTTGTTATCAGAAGCATCAAATCCTATGGTGGGATATCGGCCTGCGGTACCCCAATTGTTGTTGATCTCTGCCACCTGCAGATCTGCCCTGGAAATGATCAGCCCGTAGTTGTTTGCCAGGGCCTGTTCCAGGGCATAAGACAGTGTCAGCCCTTCCTGTCCTTTTATTGCCTGTACAAATAACAGGATACCCAGGAGGAGATATATGGATTTTTTCAATGGTCTCATATTCGTTGCTTATTCTTCTATGGCTATTTCATTTCGGCCGCGGTTCGCTTCAAACTTCTTCTTTCTTTTTTCCTGGATGACGGCGGTCTCCACCTCTTCACATGTAGGCTTTACTCCGGTCCAGAGGTAGCGTACAAAGACCCGTGCATCGTTCAGCAGCATAATCAGCACCGGGAAAAAGATCAGGATAAATATGGTTCCCAATGCAACACCATAGGCCAGACTGATGGCCATGGGGATCAGGAACTGGGCCTGTACGCTCTTTTCGAACAGCATGGGGAACAGTCCGACGGAGGTTGTGAGGGAGGTCAGAATAATGGGCCTTAACCTTACTTTGCCAGCCTCCTTTACCGCGTCCTGCACCTTCCAACCATCAATGAGTAGCCCGTCAAATTTGGAAAAATATACAATGGCATCGTTAATAATTACCCCTGTAAGGGCTACAGCTCCCCACAGACTCATCATCGAAAGCGGCTGACCGTGCAGGCCATGTCCCCAGGCCACACCCAGCAGCGATATCGGGATCATCAGGATAATGATAAATGCTTTTGGTACACTTTTGAAGTGCATCACCAGTAGCAAAAAGATCACCATAAAGGCCAGCAAATAGGACTTTCCGGCCTGGCCCATGGCCTCCTTGCTGTACTTCTGCTGTCCCTGGTAGGCATAGCGTATTCCAGCAAATTGTGCCTTTAGCTCGGGCATGATCTCTCTCTCAATCTGGTCCAGGATATCGGGCACTGAAGCCAGAGGATCTATGGTTTCAGCCTCCACCCTGATCTCCCGCGATCCGTTGAAGCGGTTGATAGCTACCGGACCCCTCTCCATATGGTAATCGGCCAGTTCCGCAAGGGGATATTCCCCCTGAGCAGTTTTGATCTTCATATTTTCCAGCTGTCCCAGGGTGGTACGGTCCGATTTGGGATAACGAACCCAAACCCGGAGTTCATCACGCCCCACTTGCAAACGTTGTGCCTGGGCACCATAAAATCCCTGTCGGACCTGGCTTGCAATGGCAGCCTCATTCAGCCCGAGAAAATAGGCGCGGGGTTTCAGATCCAGCCGGATCTCCTGTTTGCCCAGTGCAATGTTTTCATTTACATCCTTCAACTGGGGCATCTCGTTGAGACGTGCTATCATATACTCTTTGGCCTCGTCCAGTTCCTGAAGGTTTTTAGACATCAGTCCGATGGAGACAGGTGAACCCCACCTGTTGCGGCCCCCCACTGTGAACTTGCTCGCCTCGGGCACTTTTCCAATCTTCATGGAAACCCGGTTGGAGATGTCCCGGCCAGAAATGTCAAAGCCCTCCAGGTCAATGGGGTAAACATTAATGCTTCCGGCATGAGCTCCACGCTCCTGTCCGCTGAAGGAACTTCCCAGGCGCTTGCTGGTCCGTTCAATAATATTTTGATCCAGCCCAAGCTCTTCAGTAATTTCATCATTCACTTCCCAAATGGCCGTTTCAAATTGATCCAGGAACTCCAGCGTCTGCTTCTCCCCGTCGCCGGGTGTAAAAGCCACATCCAGGGTAAATTGGTCGAAGTCGACCATTGGAAAGAAGGTATTGCGAATATGCCCTCCCATAAAGAGGCCCATGGTAATCAGCACCAGGGCAATGGGAAAAGTGGCAGCAATGTACCTCCATTTGACCAGCCAGTTGAGGAAATAGTGATAGACCCTGTCGCGAAGCCATATCATAAATCCTTCAGTGTATTTCCGGAACCCACGGTTCTTGGCCTCCAGGCTTTTCCGGTTTAAGGTCTTTTCATTTCCCAGGTGGGCAGGGAGGACGAGGAAGGCTTCAAACAGGGAGAAGACAAGTGCAGCAATCACCACAATGGCCACCTGTATCATCATCTCCATTCTTGTTCCCGAAAGAAAGAGAAGCGGGGAGAAAGCTACAACGGTTGTGGCCACAGAGGTCAGCACCGCGGGAGCCACCTCCATGGCACCATCCACGGCCGCATGCATGGGCGTCTTGCCCCTTTCAAAGTGGAGATAAATATTTTCGGCAATCACAATGCCATCGTCCACAAGGATCCCAATCACCAGGATCATGCCAAAGAGCGATTGCAGGTTAATAGTTACCCCAAAAAAGCTGACAATCATAAACATGCCCAGGAAACTAATGGGAATCCCAAATGAGACCCACAGGGAGAGACGGAAACTGAGGAACAGGGATAGGGAAACAACCACCAGGAACAGACCGAGCATACCATTTCTGGTAAGCAGATTCAGGCGGCTCTGGAGGATCTCCAGGAAGTTCCTGGAGACAATAAGTTCCACCCCCAGGTTCCTGTTGTTAAACTCTTCCATGTAGAGGAGTACATATTCGTTGATCGCGTCCAGGTCCTCCTCAGGTAGTTTTTGCACATTGATCGAAACGGAGGGCTTTCCGTTGGTCCATTGCCTGTTGGGAGAGTCTGCAAATTTCGTTTTCACATCGGCTACATCCCGAATCAGGATAAAACCACCATCGGTCTGGCCCCTGAGAGTGATGTTTCCAATTTTATTGGGATCGGCGCTCCGGGAGCGCAGTCGGATCAGAAACTCCTCCTCTTCAGATTTGATCTCACCCCCCGACACATCCTGGTTGTTGTTCTGAATGGCCCGGACAATCTGGTCAAAAGTGATGTTGTACCTCAGGAGCTCCTCCTCCTTGATCTCTACCGATATTTCCAGTTGTGGATAACCTGAGAGATTTATTTGACTCATCACCCCTGAGTTGAAAAAATCCTCTTCGACACGTTGCGCATGCTCCTTAAGAGTCATCAGGTCCATGTAGTTATCGTCTACCGGAACCAGTTCCAGACTCATTGCACCGGCGCGCGATCTCTGTTTTGAAACAATTGGCCGTTCAGCGGCCGAGGGGAGGGAGGAGATACCATCCACCGCATTCTTTACCTCCTGCAAAATTTCGTTAATGGGATACTCTCCGGTAGTTTCAATGGAGACCGTAGCCATATTTTCCACCGAAGTGGAGGTGATCTCCTTGATCCCGATCAATCCCCGTATGGCCTCTTCGATACGTGAGGTGACCCCCTCTTCCATCTCCACCGGCGAAGCACCAGGGTAAAACACCGAAACCGAGAGAAAACGACTCTCGGTCTCCGGGAAAAAGGACTTCTTCATGTTGGCCACACTGAGTGCGCCAGCAATAATCACCACGACGATGATCATGTTGGCATAGACCGGAAACTCTACAAAACGCTCAATAATCTTCCTCATGTCCGGTCTTATTTATTTCTGGCTTTTTTTGCAGACTTTTCTTTATTATTTTCTCCTGTACCGGACTGCCTTGCAGGGGCGGCTTGGGGACCTCCACCAGGGCCACCGGGTCCCATTTGTTGTGCGGCTGCTTCTTTGTCCACCTGTACCAGGGTTCCTTCAGAAACATTGATAAGCTGTTGCACCACCACGGAATCCACTTCAGGAAGCCCGTTAAAGATGAGGGTGCTTGCATTGAGCTTGATCACATTGATTCTCTCTTTGGCAAGCCGGCCCGAGC
>SPBY01000139.1 GCA_004525825.1 Bacteroidia bacterium | reverse complement strand
TCCCGGTTCACTTCATTGAAATTTTCGTGGTAGTTATCGGGATAAACGATCTCGTCTACCACTCCGGGATCTATCCTTTTCAACAGTTCCAGGGTGGCAGCTGAATCGGCAATCTTATCATCGCCAGCCACAATGACCAGCATGGGATGCTTCCACTCTCCTATATGACCGGGGATCCAGGCCTGTGCCTTTAACAGTTCGGCAGCAAAGCGGGCAGATGCCTTTGCAGCCATGATCCCATCTTCCTCATCCTTACGGTGGCGCTTATAGATTGCCTCATCGTGGGTCACATTGGGCAGCAGATCCTCTATAGGGACTGCCATTCTCGGGGTGAGCACAGAGAGTACGCCCGCCATCTTCTCCACGATCTTGGGAGTTTTGATGGCATTCACATAATAGGGCGAAGAAGTAATGAAGCCCCTGAACAGAGGATCCCCCTCAAAGCGCCTGATGCCAAAGTGGGTGCTTATCAACCCGCCCATGGAATGTGAGAGGATGAAGAAAGGAATATCCGGATAGACCTTTTTGACCCAATCCAACATCAACTCCAGGTCATCCAGGAAAACCTCAAAGCTGGGAATATAGACCTTACGTTGATGGTCATGTCCATGCTGGTCATGAGCCACCGTCGCAAAACCATGCTTTTTCAGATAGAGGGCTGGAAGCACGTAGTTCCCGCCGTGATCCATTCCTCCATGAATGGTTAAAAATACAGCCCGGGGTGCTTCAGGCTCCCAGATGTGAATGTCGCGCTGAACGCCATCGCTACAGTTCAGCTTTTCCATGCGGTCCTCAGAAAATCTCATATAAATTTATAATTGGTGTACTATGTTTTAAATATCGATCTCCCCGATCATATAGGTTACCGCATGTCCCGAGATATATACCCGGTCTCCCTTATCCTCACAAATCAGATCTCCTCCACGGGCAGAGAGCTGCCTGGCAGTGAGTTCCTTTTTCCCCAACACCTTCGACCAGTAGGGAGTAAGTGCTGTGTGCGCCGATCCGGTCACCGGATCCTCGTTGATCCCGGTCTGGGGAGCAAAGAAACGGGAAACGAAATCCACATCATTCCCCAGGGCCGTCACAATGACACCTCTCCCTCCCACCTGGGCCAGCAATCCAAAATCAGGCTGCATTTTTTCGATTTCCGACTGACTGGCAAACACAAACATAAAATCGGTTTTGCCTCTGAATGCTTTCAGGGGCGGGGTCTGAAGGGCGGTAACAATCAGTTCCGGAACCACCATTGCCTCCAGGGTGTCAGCAGGAAAATCCAGGGTGAGCCTATCTCCGTTCCTCCTCACGTTCAGCCTGCCACTGTGAACCGTATCGAAGCAGATCAGGTCTCCCTCCTGACCCAGGTGATGAAACAAGACATGGGCTGTGGCCAGTGTGGCATGTCCGCAAAGTTCCACCTCCATCTGCGGGGTGAACCACCTGATTTCGTAACAGTTGTTCGCAGGTACTGCAAAGGCTGTCTCCGACAGGTTGTTCTCATTGGCTACCTGCTGCATCACTTTCCTTTCGGGCCAATGATCGCAAATACAAACAGCGGCTGGATTGCCTTTAAATACTTCCGATGCAAATGCATCTACCTGGTACAGGGTCCGTTTCATGATATGTCTTATTTGCCTTTATAAAAATAGTGACCAATGATGCGGTACTCAAACAGGCAGTCCGCCAGTACCTGTCCTCCGCCGATATTGTGTACAACCAGGTTTCGCTCCCCATCGCGCGACTTCCGGTCTACCACAATCCCGATGTGGGTCACAGCTCCCCCCAGGTTCCAGCATACCACATCCCCTGGAACATAGTCTCCGGCCTCCTCGGAAATCTCTTTCTCTATGCCATGCCGCTCAAAGAAAAGCATCAGGTTCGGAACCCTGCGGTGATCGATGTTGGAATCCGGACGGCTCAGTCCCCACAGCTTTGGATAGAGTGTGAAGTGTGCTTCCATGTCTTCGTGTACTTCCTTTTGCAAATCGATATCCAGGATTCGGTAGGCCCGGATGATCACATCGGTGCAGACTCCCCGTCCGGCCGGAACATCCCCGCCTGGATAGTCCATGGAATAATAGGCTGGATCATAAACGACTTCCTGCAGGGTGAGGGAAAGTGCAGCATTAGACAGTTTCTCCTCAAACCGCAGGTCGCCCGGTTGACCGAAAACAGATGCCGTCAGGACTGCAAAAATTGCTAAAAAAACTGCCCTGTTCATCGAAAGATATTTTTCTCAAATAATTTAACCAAAAAAACCGACCGCGAATCCATATCATTCTTAAAAACATGCAGGAATCGTATATTAGGGGAAATAAATCCTCCCCATACCATGAAAACCATCCCTTTCTTGCTGCTTCTTGCCATTGCCATGCTTGCCTGTAATAGTCCAGCCTCAAAAAGAGTGCCGGTCTCCCTGAACGGTGAGTGGCAGCTTGCCACAAGCAAAGGAATCAATGAAGTTCCTGAGACCTTTGAGGCAGTAGTGCCAGTACCCGGACTGGTGGATCTGGCCATGCCTGCTGCCGATTCGGTATATACCAGTGACCTGATCTATTGGTACAGCCGAGAGTTCGTAACAGAGGAAAGTCCCTTCGGGATTTGCCACCTGAAAATCAACAAGGCCAAATACCACACCAGGGTGTTTGTGAACGATAAGTTTGTCGGTGAGAATCCATACTCATTCACTCCAACGGAGCTGGACATTACCGCTTTCCTGAATGCACCGGGCGAATCCAACCGCATCCTGATTGCCGTGGGATGCAGAAACATGCTGCCCGCCAACGTGAGCGATGGCAATGACTTTGAGAAAGATTTCTACTACCCCGGCATTTACGACGATGTGAATCTCATATATACAGCCGCACCCTATATCCAGAATTTACAATGTGCCCCGGACTTAGAGAATGATCAGCTTCATGTCCTGGCGGTTTTAGAGGCAGAAAACCAGGAAACGGAATACCCCCTCGACTATGCAGTGTACGAACTGGTCGGAGGAAAGAAAGTTGCCTCCGGTAGTGTAAAGGTGAGCGGACCGGAGGCTGACTTTCGCATTGAGATGCCCGGATGCAGGCTATGGTCGCCCGAAGATCCCTTTCTTTACAGGCTGGAACTGCAAACTCCTGGAGATAGCTACTCCACCCGTTTTGGTATGCGTTCCTTCCGCTTCGATACGGAAAAGAAGCTGGCTCTGCTAAATGGGAAGCCCTACTTCCTGCGTGGCACCAACATTTGCATTTACCGCTTTTTTGACGATCCTTCGCGTACCGACCAGCCCTGGCAATCGGACTGGCCCGTCACACTGCATGAAAGATTCAAATCCATGCACTGGAACTCCATTCGATACTGCATTGGCTTTCCCCCTGAAAGGTGGTATGAAATAGCCGACAGCCTGGGATTCCTGATTGCAGATGAATTTCCGCTTTGGTACGGCAACAATCCGGCCACTATAGACAGCCTCGACAAGGACATTACAGCTGCCGATCTGGCTGGAGAATATACCGCCTGGATGAAAGAGCGCTGGAACCATCCCTGTGTGGTCATCTGGGATGCACAGAATGAATCGGTGACCGACATTACCGGGGATGCCATGACTATGGTTCGTGGACTGGATCTCTCCGGCCGGCCCTGGGAAAATGGCTGGGCTGCCCCCCGGGCAGATACGGATCCCATCGAATCACACCCCTATTTATACACCCACTTTCTTTCGCCTCAGGATGAGCCGGGGCCTGATCAGCTTCTCACCTATTTTTTTGATACCATCCGGCTCCCCCGCAACGATCCAAATGAACGTGATCCGGCCCCTGATGGAAGCTACTATGAGAATCCTGTGCTGATCAACGAATACTGCTGGCTCTGGATGAACCGCGATGGTTCTCCTACCCGGCTCACGGAATCCGTTTATGAGAATGCTTTTGGGAAGGATCTAAGCACCGAGGAAATGTATGAGATCTATGCCAGGCAGCTGGCCCTGATGACCGAATACTGGCGGGCACACCGCTTAGCTGCCGGAGTACAGCATTTCTGCGGACTGGGATATTCCAGGCCCGAAGAGCCCAGGGGAGAAACTTCCGATAACTTCACCGATATTGACAGGCTGGTTTTTGAACCCAACTTCCTGGAATTTGTAAGACCCGCTTTCTCGCCTGTTGGACTGATGTTGGAGGTATGGGAACAATCCCTCCAGGCCGGCAGAGTCTACCACAGGAAAATCTATCTGATCAATGACCTGGAAGAAAGCTGGAGCGGACCGGTGGAGGTCTATTTTGAATCGGACGGACAAAAAACAGAAGCTTTCACCCTGGAAGCGTTTGCCGATGCTTATCAAAGGATCATCAAAGGTGTGAACTTTAAGACACCGTCCAACCCCGGCACCTATGACTTGGTGGCTGAAATAGTATTCAATGGCGAAAAGGTGCGAAGCGTGAGAGAAGTCAACATCCTTCCCGGAAATGGCTCTCCCTCACATTGATGTTCAAAAGCTGGGTATTTTGTGCTTCTCCGCCAAAAAACCCGCACCTGCGCACGATGTAATTAAGCTGGTCTGAGTTCCTGACCCGGTATTGCACCAGATCGGGGAACAATACCAGGGAGTACCAGGCTTCCATGCCGCCTTTCAGGACATATACCCTGCCAGGCCTTTCGTTGGCCATCCTGTACAGTTCCTCACCCTCTGCCGATCCATACAGGACTACAATACCTGATCCTCTTCCACCCTCCGTATTTTGATCCTCGTTGTGATGCAGGGCAGTGGGAATATGGTACTTCTCATAGGCTTCCCATTCCCTGGCATCTAAGAGAGAAACCGCTTGCTTCCGGTAAAGAAGATTTGCCAGATGGTGGGCAGAGATATAGCGTACCTTTTCCCCTTCCGCATGAGCTTTTTCAAACTTCCATGTGGGATAGAGGCTGTTTTTCACTGAATGGCTGGTGAAGGCTGCGGAAATTCCGGCAAGTATGGCCAGAATAGCAAATAGGTGGTTGGTCTTCATCGGATCAGGATTATGCTGTTTTTCTGCCAATTCGTTCCTCCACCTTTCCGACAAACCAGAAGGCAGCCAGGGCCACCAGGATAATGACAAAGGTGAGTATTCCGTACTCCATGTTAAAAAGCTCGTAAAGAGATATATCCCCGATGGAAGAATAGGAGAGAATCCCTTCCAGTTTTGGTTCAAGCTCTGCAAAAAGAAACAGGCCGGCAAACATCCCAGCAAAAACAGCCAGGGCATCCAGCTTTCCGGTAAACACCGACACACAGGCGGTGCCCGGACAAAGGCCTGTCATCACAAAACCAACACCGAAGACGACTCCACCAATCACCTGGGGCCATATATAGGTTCCATTGATGTAGATTTGAGTGATGTCGAGCCAGCCCAGGTAGCTGAGCCAGTAGATACCCGCCATGGCCGTAACAATGGCGGAAAAGAGCACCTTGAACATCCGCATATCGGTGAAGTAGAACTGCTCCACCAGTTTCCGGGCATTCCCGAATCCGGCTTTCTCCAGAAAAATACCAAAGGCAATTCCGGTGAGTAGTGCAAATAGAAGCAGGTAAATCTCAGGTATCTCCATGCTGAATTTCAAAGGGGCTGTCAGTTCCATAGCTTTCTCATTAAGTAGGCGACAGAGTATCCGCCAATGAATACTGAAATCATAAAAAGCCAGGCACCCGGACTCATGACCGATCCTCCACTAAGTGCAAGTCCACTGGTACATCCCCGGGTAAACTTGGCAGCAAATGCCATAAGCAAACCCCCGGAAAAAGCAACTATCAAGCGGGTCACATTGGAGATACCCGGCCCTTTGAGCACTTCAAATTTAAAGCGGCCCGATACCAAACCTGAAATCAGTCCCCCGATGCAGACTCCGGCAATTTCTATCACCACCCAATCCCTGAGGGGATGATCCACCCCGGACAGGTAGTTTGAAAAGGCGGCTTTTGACATCGCATAATCCGGGGCGATGGCGTGAATCGCGGAAGCCATTAAACCGTTGAATGCGCCGATGGCTCCGAGTCCCCTCCCAGTCACCACAAAGGAGAGTATGATCAGGATCCCTATGCCCACCCCAACGATGTAGGGGTTCCAGTATGGATAAGCTTGTTTTGTTTTCATAGGCCAATGCATTATTCGTTTTCAACAGGAAGATCCACTGGTCCCGTCAAAGGCAGATCCAGCCTTTCCCACTCCTGGTAGGATCCGTCATAGAGCAGCACCGGATATCCAAGATGACTTGCAGTCAAATAGCTGACCGAAGCCCTGATCCCCGAACCACAATATACCACGGTGGTCCTGCCAGGATCCATTCCTGCATCCCGAAATAACTTTTCCAGTTCAGCATCTGACTTAAACAGGTAGGATTTCTCTTCCATAAAGTTGGTCTCATAGGGCAGAAAATAGGCTCCTTCAATGTGTCCACCTTCTGCTTCCTCCTCCCCGGAAGCAGGTGTGCCATGATATTCCTCATCCCTCCTGGCGTCAATCAATACCACTTCGGGCGACCACCTTTCCCTCTCCAGGTCAGTGGTGCTAATAATGACCTCCACCGGATCCATGGCTTCCAGGTTACCCAATGATATGTCGGTGGTCAGAGCTGTAGTCTCACGCTCCTCTTCCAGCCAGGCAGGCAGGCCTCCATTCATCAAATAAGTGCGATCGGCCAGTCCGGCATGGGTCAGGGTCAGAAATACCCTGGCTGTCCTGGAGATCAGCCGTTCATTTTCGTAACAGAGTACGATCCGGGAATCCTTATTGACCCCTGCCCTTTTGAGCATATTCACCACACTATCCATGGCGGGAAGCTCATTTGACATGCTGTCGTTGGATACCACGAAGTCGCGAGGAATTATCACCCTGGCCCCTGGGATATGGAGGGTATCATAGCCCTCCTCCGTACCGGCATGCAGAACAATGATGGACGGATCGCTCAACTGATTTTGCAGCCAATCAGTCGATACCAGGTTGCCCCGTCCCTCAGACATCCTGTTGTCACATTCCACGATGAGAAATGCTAAGACTATGAGAACCAGTTGAGATAGAGACTTCCCCATAAGATTGATCTTTTAGTAAGCCAGTACTAAAATATTAAAATTACACACTCAAAG
>SPBY01000096.1 GCA_004525825.1 Bacteroidia bacterium | reverse complement strand
GAAAGTAGAACCGAGGCGAAGCCGAGCTCGGCGAGGCCGAAGGCCGAACCAAAGTAAAAAGTAAAAAGTGAAGATTAGAAGGTACATAAAAGGTGACAGAATTATCTGGATGGTGGTATTGATCCTCCTGGTGATCTCGCTCTTGTCGGTATACAGCTCCACGGGTTCGCTGGCTTACCAGCACCGGTCGGGCAATACCTTCTATTACCTGTTCAGACAGCTCAAGTACATCCTGCTTGGGGTGACGATCATATTCTTTGTACACCTGGTACCCTACCGCGTTTTTAGCCGGGTGTCGATCTTTGCTCTATACCTGGCCATCCCCTTGCTGATCCTGACCATTTTTGTAGGAACCAATATCAATGAGGCAACCCGATGGCTGGAGATTCCGGGGACCGGACTCACCATTCAGCCCTCAGATTTTGCCAAGATTGCGCTGGTGATGTACCTGGCCAAGATTCTTTCAGTGAATCAAAACAACATCAGGGATTTCAAAGGGGTCTTTGGCAAAATATCCCTGGCCATTGTGCTTACCTGTGCCCTGATTCTGCCGGCCAATTTCTCCACGGCAGCCATTGTTTTTGTGACTGCTTTCACCCTGATGTTTGTGGGCCGGATTCCGGTAAAATACCTGGTCTTGTTTGTGATGACCGGGATTTTTGCCTTGTCAATCTTCATCGGGGGGGCAATCCTACTCAACAAGGAGGCTCGCATCTCCACCTGGAAGAACCGGATCGAGGCCTACATAGACGGAGACGGAGACAACTACCAGGCCGACCAGGCCAAAGTGGCCATTGTACAGGGGGGACTCTTCGGGAAGGGACCCGGGAACAGCACCCAGAGAAACCTGCTTCCACATCCTTACTCAGATTTTATTTATGCAATTATTATTGAAGAGTATGGCAGCCTGGTGGGAGGCATCCTGGTGATCGCATTATACCTCTGGTTGTTTTTCAGGGCCGGACTCATCATACGGCGCAGCAAAAGCACCTATGGCGCCTTCCTGGCCTTTGGCCTCTCCATGGGGCTCGTCCTGCAGGCTTTTGTGAACATGGCCGTGGCAGTGGGACTGGTGCCCGTGACCGGACAAACCCTGCCTCTGGTAAGCATGGGAGGATCCTCCATTTTTTTCACCAGCATGGCTACGGGGATGATCCTCTCGGTAAGCTGGGGCACAAAGGAAGATGCCAGAGAAAAGGCATTAGAAGAAAGTGAAAGGTTGAAAGAAGAAAGTGAAAAGTTGAAAGAGGAAAGTGAAAGGTTGAAGGACGAAAGTGAAAAGTTGAAGCGCACCGAATTTGAAGTGAATGTCTAAGAGCAGACCATATCGCATTCTCATTGGAGGAGGAGGAACCGGGGGACACGTTTTTCCGGCCATTGCCATTGCCGATGAATTGAGAGTGAGGGATCCGGAAACGGAATTCCTGTTTGTGGGGGCTTTGGGCAAACTGGAGATGGAGAAAGTTCCCGAGGCAGGGTACCCCATAGAGGGATTGCCAGTGGCTGGATTTCAGAGGAGGGTAAGCGTGAAGAATTTGACCTTCTTCTATAAGTTGCTGGTAAGCATGATCCTGTCGCGCCGGATCGTTCGCCGTTTTCATCCGGATGTAGCCGTTGGAGTGGGAGGATATGCCAGCGGGCCTATTTTGAAGGCCGCTGCAAGGAAAGGGATTCCCATCCTGATCCAGGAGCAGAATTCCTATGCCGGGGTGACAAACCGTTTGCTGGCCCGTTCTGCCAGGGTCATTTGTGTGGCTTACGAAAAGATGGATCGCTATTTCCCGGCAGAAAAGCTTGTGATTACCGGGAACCCGGTCCGTCAGCAAGTGGTGAACCTGAAGGCAGGCCCGGAGCTGATCCGCAGCGAATTTAATCTTGAAAAAGGCAAGAGGATATGCCTGATGGTGGGAGGCAGCCTGGGTGCACGTACCCTGAACAGGAGCTTTTTGACCGGACTTAACAAACTGGACAGAGAGGATCTTCAGGTGCTCTGGCAGTGTGGCAGGTATTATCATGACGAAGTGGAAAAGAAGGTAAGTGCCAGCGGTCTGAAGAATGTCCGGGTACTGCCTTTTATCAACAGAATGGATCTGGCTTATCAGGCAGCTGATATAATAATCTCCAGGGCCGGAGCCATCAGCATATCGGAGTTGTGCCTGGTAGGGAAACCGGTGATACTGGTGCCATCACCCAATGTAGCCGGGGATCACCAGACTCACAATGCAGAGGCACTGGTGGAAAAATCAGCGGCCTTGATGGTAAGCGATTCAGAAGCCGAAGAGCATCTGGTGGACCTCATGCTTGGGCTCATGGGGGACGACAAACTGAAAGAAGAATTATGTACAAATATCAAGCAACTTGGCATACCCGATGCGTCGCAACGGATCTCCGCCGAAGTGCTTAAAATATTGGAAGAGAAATGATCTGGGCAAACCTGGAAAGTGTTTATTTTATCGGAGTGGGCGGCATTGGAATGAGCGCCTTAGCCCGCTATTTTGTGAGCCAGGGGAAGGCTGTCGCCGGGTACGACCGGGTTTCCACAGCCCTCACCGATAAGCTTAGCAGGGAAGGGATCGATATCCATTTTGAGGACCGCTCGCAGCTGATTCCCAAGGAATTCAGGAATCCCGATCGTACTCTGGTGATTTACACACCGGCTGTACCGGAGAAGCACCAGCAGCTCAATTACTTTCGCAGGGGAGGTTTTAGGGTCATAAAGCGCTCGGTGGCACTGGGCGAGGTATTCAATACAGGCAGGGGTATCGGCGTGGCCGGCACGCATGGCAAAACCTCCATTTCCACCATGCTTGCACATATTCTTCATTCCTCCACCCTGGGCTGCAATGCTTTCCTGGGCGGCATCAGCAAGAACAGCTCCAGCAACCTCTACCTGGATCCGGCATCCAAAGTGATAGTGGCCGAAGCCGATGAGTATGACCGTTCCTTCCACACCCTTCTTCCCGAAATTGCAGTGGTCTCATCCATGGATGCTGATCACCTCGATATCTACCATACCGTGGAGAATCTTCGCTTGGGCTTTGAAACTTTTATTTCACAGATCCGGGAGAAAGGAAAGCTGATTCATAAATTCGGACTCACTCCTGCAGTTCCCTATCATGTGGAGCGATTCACCTATTCGGTGGACCAGAAGGAGGCCGATTACCATGCGGATTCCATGGAACCTAACGGATTATTGGGTTATGCCTTTACGGTGGTGGCACCCAACCTGGTATTCCCCACCATCAAGCTGCAGATTCCGGGCTTATTGAATGTGGAGAATGCCCTGGCGGCAATAGCGGTGGCCCATCAGCTGGGAATAGCTCCGGAAACCATTGCACTTGCCTTATCAGAGTATAAGGGGGTGGAACGAAGATTTGATGTTCGGGTTTGTTGTGATGGTGCGATCTATATTGACGATTATGCACACCATCCTACCGAAATCAAGGCTTTCCTGAGCTCCGTAAAAGCCTTGTTTCCCCACAAGAAGATTACAGGAATATTTCAGCCCCATCTGTTTACCAGGACGCGCGATTTTGCCGATGAATTTGCCAGGAGCCTGGAGATGCTTGACGAATTGATATTGATGGAGATTTACCCGGCCAGGGAGGAACCCATTCCTGGGGTAACATCAGGAATGCTTCTGGAGAAGATCAGGATGGATGAGAAGGTGCTGATCTCCAGGGAACAACTACTGAGGGTAGTCAAAGAACGGAATCCGGAGTTACTGGTAAGTATGGGTGCAGGAGATATTAACCAGTTTAGAGGACCACTGAAAGAATGGTTTTTAAGAAGATGATGTACAGGGCATTTAAAATATTGACCTGGTTGGGAATTGCCGCATGGTTTGTGGTGATCCTGGGATTTGTATCCGGCGAAGCGGACGAGGTTCTTTGCACGCGCATTGAAGTGGTGCTTTCCGATACTATTCAAAATCGCTTCGTTACCGAATCGGACATCCGGGCATTGTTCAGGTCCGGCGGAATGGAATTGCAGGGTTATCCCATCAGTGGAATCAATATCAGGGAGATGGAAGGCATGCTCGAGGAAAATGCATACATCAGGGAGGCAGAAGTCAGTACCGACATCACAGGAACAATGGAGGTCAGGATTGAACAGCGTGTTCCGCTGGTGAGGATCATGCCTAATGGCAGTCGTGGATACTACCTTGATACCGAAGGAAAAACGATGCCGCTTTCAGATCAGTTCACACCGCATATTATGCTTCTTTCAGGCTACATAGGCGGAAGAAATGCCGAAGCAGAACAACTGGAGGAGATTCACCGCTTCTGTTCCTATGTATCAGATCATCCATTCTGGAGCGACCAGATAGTGCAGATATATAGGAACCGAAAGGGGGAGTACGAGCTGATCCCCAGGGTGGGAGCCCACCAGATATTGCTGGGGAGCATGGAAATGTGGGAGAAGAAATTAAGAAACCTGGAGATGTTGTACGAGCAGGGCTTCCCCATATACGGGTGGAACACATATGGAATTATCAATTTGAAATATACCAATCAAGTAATATGTACTAAACGTTAAGACTATGGCAACAAAAGAAAAAATTGTAGCTGCGGTTGATATCGGTACAACCAAGATCGTAAGCCTGGTGGGCAAACTGAATAATCAGGGCAAGCTGGAAGTCCTGGGCATCAGTCAGACCCAATCCAAGGGTGTGAAACGAGGGGTTGTATTGAATATCGAGGAGACCGTAAATGCTATCCAGACCACCTCCTCCGAGGCCATCGAGCAATCGGGGATACCTTTCACGGAGGTGTTTGTGGGTATTGCAGGTCAGCACATCAAATCTGTAAGGAACAGGGGGTACATCAACCGCGATTCCTATGACGATGAGATTACCCGCGACGATCTGCAGCACCTGATCGAGGACATGTATAAGATTCCTGTGGATGTGGGTGAAGAGATCATTCATGTGCTTCCCCAGAGTTATATTGTCGACAACGAGACCGGTGTGAAGAACCCGGTGGGGATGTTTGGGAAGCGCCTCGAAGCCAACTTCCATATTGTGATAGGCCAGATCTCATCAGCCAGAAACATAGAAAAATGCATCAACAGGGTGAACCTGGAGGTGAAGCAGCTTGTGCTGGAGCCACTGGCTTCCAGTGCAGCGGTACTCACTGACGATGAGAAGGAGGCTGGCGTGGCCCTGGTGGATATCGGGGGTGGTACCACCGATGTGGCGGTCTACTATGACGATGTAATCCGTCATACGGCAGTGATTCCCTTTGGAGGAAATGTGATTACCCGCGACATCAAGGAGGGCTGTGCTATCCTGCAGCGACAAGCCGAATCGTTGAAGATACAGTTCGGATCTGCCCTGGGCGACCTGGCCCAGGAGGATAAGGTGGTGACCATTCCAGGGATCTCCGGCAGGGAACCCAAAGAGATCAGCTTCAGGAGCCTGGCTTATATCATCCAGTCGCGCATGGAGGAGATCATCGATGCAGTCAGTTATGAAATTGAGAATTCAGGCTACATGGATAAACTAAGTGCCGGCATTGTACTGACCGGAGGAGGTGCCATGCTGAAGCACCTGAACCAGCTGGTGAAATTCAAAACAGGTATGGATGTACGCATCGGTTTTCCTGGTGAAAAGCTGGCCGCAGACTCTTCCGAAGAGATCAATCAGCCCATGTTTTCAACTTCGGTGGGACTTCTTTTGAAAGGATTGGAGTACTATGATGAGAAGCAGGAAGAGATGGTGATCAGACAGGCCTCGGAGAAAGAGGAACCAGAATTGCATGAAGAGGAAATCGAACAGAGGAAAGTCAGGAAAGGGATCAAAGGGGGCAAGATCCTCGAGAATCTGAAGAATACCCTGAGTGATATATTTGACGAGGCTGATGTGAAAATGTAGTAAAATCCAAACCCATGGAAGATCTAATGAATTTCGATTTGCCGCCCGAGCGGTCCTCTGTTATCAAAGTAATAGGGGTAGGAGGAGGTGGCAGCAATGCGGTGAACCACATGTTCAAGAAGGGGATCCAGGATGTGAATTTTGTAGTATGTAATACCGATGCCCAGGCACTGCATAATAGCCCTGTTTCTATTAAGCTGCAGCTTGGGGATAAACTCACCGAGGGAAAGGGAGCAGGTAGCAAAGCTGAGATCGGCAGAGAGGCCGCCCTGGAAAGCATCGACAGGATCAAGGAGGTATTATCCAGCAATACCAATATGGTCTTTATTACTGCAGGGATGGGTGGAGGAACCGGAACCGGCGCCGCACCTGTGATTGCCAGCATAGCCAAAGAGATGGGCATACTGACTGTTGCCATAGTCACCATACCCTTCCGCTTTGAAGGTCCTGAAAGAATCAACCAGGCCATTAATGGCATCAATGAGCTGAAAGATCATGTGGATTCACTGCTGGTGATCAACAATGAAAAGCTGCGGGAGATTTACGGGAACCTGACTGTGAGTAAATCATTTGAAAAAGCCGACGATGTTCTGGCCATTGCAGCAAAAGGGATTGCGGAGATTATCACGGTGCACGGTTACATCAATGTGGATTTTGCCGATGTGCAAACGGTGATGAACAACAGCGGGGTGGCCATCATGGGTTCGGCCACTTCCGTGGGAGTAGAACGGGCGCATCTGGCCATAGAACAGGCGCTCACCTCACCCCTGTTGAACAACAACGACATTGAAGGAGCCAGGAGCGTGCTCCTGAATATTACTTCGGGATCAGAGGAAATCACCATGGATGAGGTAAGTGAAATTACCGACTTTGTGGTAAGTGCCACATCGCGCGATACCACCCTGATCTGGGGGATTGGAAGCGATGAATCACTGGGAGAACAGATCAGTGTGACCATCATCGCCACCGGATTCAGGATGAACAGCATCCCTGAACTCTATGTGGGAAAAAAACAGAAGCACTTTGTACCCCTGCGTGATGCCGGGAAGGATGACGAGTTGAAGGAGGGGCGTTCCAATGTGGTTCCCCGCCAGGGATCCCTCTCCTTCGGTGTGAAGGACAAAGAGGATTCGGAGGAGTATATCCTGATGGAGCAGTCGGAGGAGTCGGATCCTGAAGCCAGGGAGAAGAAGCTGGCCGACAGGGTGAGAAGTCTGCGTGAGACCCATGAAAAGCTGAAAGACCGCGGATACCTGAGCAGTTCCCATGATGATGAAATCGAGGAACTGGAAAATGTGCCCGCCTACGTGCGCAAGAAAATCCCCATAGACCAGCAAAAGCATTCAGACGACCAGGAAGTCTCCCGGTATCGGCTGACCGATGGTGCAGGCGACGATGAGAGTGGGCCCAAGCTGAGGCCGGACAACTCGTACCTGCACGACAATGTGGACTAATGTTCGCTCGAAGGGATACTCAGTCGCTGCTTAACCGAGCCTGCGAGCTCGGCGAAGCCAAAATTGGCGAAGCCAATTTGTAGGCATGCTCCTTGAGCATCCCTTCAAACATGTTAGTCCAATTATCTAAGCCTTAAAAAATGGAACCATGAAAAAAATTCCGATTGCATTGTTCATTGCAGTCCTGCTATTCTCATGTTCGGGAAAGCAGGAGAAACAAGCCCAGGTGGAAAGCACTGACCTGGAACAAAGGATGGATTGGTGGAAGGAAGCTCGTTTTGGCCTGTTTATACATTGGGGATTGTATGCCCAACCTGCCGGTGAATGGAAAGGGGAGGAGATTCCGGGGATCAGTGAATGGATCATGGCCAGGGCCAAAATTCCGGTGAAGGAGTATGAGCAACTGGCTGCCACCTTCAATCCCGTGAAGTTCGATGCCGATCAATGGGTCAGACTGGCCAAACAGGCAGGCATGAAATACATTGTAATTACCTCCAAGCACCACGATGGTTTTGCCATGTTCCATTCAAAGGCGAGTGCCTACAACATTGTGGATGCCACTCCTTTTGGACGTGATCCGCTGAAGGAGCTTGCTGATGCTTGTGAAAAGCATGGCATACGGCTGGGTTTTTACTACTCCCAGGCCCAGGACTGGCACGAACCGGGAGGTACCTACTGGAACATAGAGTCGGGAGAACCGCACTGGGACCCGGACCTGGTCCGTGACTCCCTGATGAACTACATTGAGGGCAAAGCGGTCCCCCAGGTGAAAGAAATCCTGGAGAACTACGGCGGACTGGACATTCTCTGGTGGGATACCCCCAGTGGGATGACCGAGGAGGCCGCCCTGGCCCTTCAGGCAGTGGCCGATCAGTACCCGGCCATGCTGACCAACAACCGGCTCTACCGATCATGGCCCGGTGATTTTTCCACGCCCGAGCAGCATGTGCCTCCCACCGGCCTGGATTACAACTGGGAGGTTTGCATGACCATGAATACCAGCTGGGGCTATAAGCACTATGACCACAACTGGAAATCCAGTGAGACCCTGATCAGGATGCTGGTCGATATTGCCAGCAAGGGAGGCAATCTATTGCTCAACGTGGGTCCCACCGCCGAGGGTCTGATACCTGCACCCAGCGTGGAAAGGTTGCAGGCCATTGGGAAATGGATGGACATCCATGGAGAATCTATCTATGGCACCTCGGCCAGTCCCTTCTTCAAGCTGCCCTGGGGAAGATGTACCCAGCGGGTTGATGAGGATGGAACCACACTCTACCTGCATGTATTCCAGTGGCCCGAGGATGGGCAACTCAGGCTGCCGGCTATTCAGACACAGGTGGATGAGGTCTATCTCTTGTCTGACAAAGAACAGAAACTGGATTCCCGCTTTGAAGAGGGTGATTTGCTGATTACCCTTCCCGGCACCATGCCCGATCCGGTGAATACAGTCGTGGTGGTAAAAACCTCGGGAAGTTTGGAAGTGGTGAGCAACATGCCCTCACTGAAGGGTGGAGAGATTTTACTGCCGGCCGATTTTGCAGACATTTATAATCCGGG
>SPBY01000388.1 GCA_004525825.1 Bacteroidia bacterium | reverse complement strand
CGGCAGCGATCTGTTCCTGGCTGGAAGGTCGCGAATTCGATTTCTCAAGTTTCCGCAAAGTATATGATGTACCTTATGCAAAATGTGATACTCTTCTAAAAGTATTGCATTAAACTGTCCCGGAACCAATGACTATCCTCTATATAATAAGCATTGTTTTAGTTTCCGTATTGGTTTATCTGGCCATCGATTATCGGGGTCCAAAGGCCATTGATTTGCGAGAGGATGTGGCATTTGGTTTGACATGTAAGAGAGCGAAAGAACTTATCGTGCAAGAAGTTGATAAAGAAGGGAATATATGGGCATCGCGTGGTTTGATTCTCTATTGTAAGCGAAAAGAAGCGGTTAAATTCATCCGGATGGCTCATATACCAGCGGGTCTTTCTTATTTCTGGCTGAACAACTTCACCTTGTTCAGGATATTTACCAATAAACCCGAATGCCTGGAGGCCACCATTACAGGACAGGGAGCCATATGTGCCTTGTCGGCCGGATACTTGTGGCGTCGTGCTGCCGGGGGGAACACCTTCAAACGGAGCATGAAACTACCTCATTATGGACTGGGGGTAGGCAGAGGCATTCTTACCTATGGTATCAAAGCAGTAGGTGACAGGGAGATTTACTGGGGAGAGTATTTTCGAAACGCAGCACGTGGCCCTGTGAAGATTTACCGAAGCAGAGATCAGGGCAGAAGCTGGGAGGTGGTACGGGAATTTGAAGCCGGCTTTACGCGTCATATACATTCCATTCAGCAGGATCCCTATACCGACAAGTTATGGATCTGTATGGGGGATCTTGACCATGAGTCCAGGATCGGTTGGTCGGACGATGGGTTTAAAACCATTAGCTACATTGGGAGTGGTAGCCAGATGTGGCGAAGCTCTCACGTGGTTTTCACCGAAGGGGCGGTTTACTGGGGTACGGATTCTGGTTTTGATGATTCTGCCGGTATCTATCGTTGGGACAAGTCAAATATGGAGCTTGAAAGAATACATAAAAGTCCGGGGGCCATCCTCTACGGAACCAGACTAAAAAATGGGAGCCTCGTGTTCAGTACGGACAGGGAAGGCTTTCCCATTGAACAAGATCATCTTACCCGTTTATTTGTTCTCGGAAGGGAAGGCCAGGTATCAGAAATAACAGCCGGTACCTGGAAGCACTGGAAGAAAGGATACCGCTACAGTTTTGCCATGCTCAGGTTCTTACGGAATCAGGGAAGCTCTTCACTTGCTCTGACTGTAATCAATCAAAAAGAGTTCCCGGCCGGTACATTGTTGCTCTTTGATGAAGAGGCCCTGCAGGCAAAGAGCTAATGCTCGTAAGCACCAAGATCGGGGGCGCTGCCTTTGTAGGACAATCCAGTCGACTTTGTTCCAGCATCGATGGCAGGGCTTCCCGGAGCCAGCTTCAGGAAGTCCAGATCCGGCAGTGAGCCATCCGCTTGTCTGGGCCCTGCCAGTCCGCTTGAATCGGTGGAGATAAAAGTAGCATCGGTAATTTTTACCCCTGGCGGGTTATCCCAACTATTGCGCTCATGAATGTATATCCCATTCTTACCTACTATGATATCCCCCATTTCATTGGCATAAGAAATATTGTTCTTATACAATCGCAGTAGTTCACGCTCATCTGTATCCAGTGTATTATATACATAGAAGCCCGCAGCCACCTTGCCTTGATTGTAATATCCATTGTGGTATGAAGTATTGTTATAAACTTGCAGGGATCCGCAATAATAACCCTGATCGTTAGAGTCAAAGCCATATCGTCTGTTATAGACTGCAAGGCAATTCTTATAAAGCCGGTGTGTGATGGAAGGATCAACCTTTGCGATCCAGCCCATCTTAAACCCATGCCCACCCCCTTCCAACAGCCCGTTTCGAAAGGACCAGCAGCCATCGTATTCAGTATATCCGTTGGAACCTGAGGTAAATCCCTGGTCTCCAGAATTCCATGCCCGGCAGTTTATATAATATACCCTGGTATCAGAGGTATGCCAGTTAAAATCACTGAATCCCGTGCCATCATTACCGGGCATTGGATTGTTGGCGGGAACAGTGGTCAGTGAATCACAATTGTTATAAGAATCGCAATTTATATAGTATACTTCATTGTTGACATTGGATGAAAATGAAAGCCCGTGTGTATTATAGACGACACATCTTTCAACTATAATATCATGACTTTCAGTAATGGTCCACGCCTGAACTTCATCTTCTCCATCGGCCTGCCAGACGTTTCTTATGTGTAAGCCTCTGAAATGAGCATAGGCAAGATGCCTCATATAGACTGGATAGTTAAGCATGCCTGCTGGCTTGATTGCTCCACAATCCAGAATAGGTGTCTCCCCAGGATAATTGAGGTAATTTACATAGTGGTCTGCTTTTCCACTTCTTGTGCAACCATAGCCATAGCCACCATCTAAATAGGTGTGGTAATAGACCCCTCCTCTGAAATACACAGTGTCGTCGGGGCCCACCTCGAAAGCGTTGAAAGCTTTGTTCCAGGTAGCCCAGGGTTTCTCTTTGGTCCCTGGGTTGTTATCATGCCCCAGGGGTGGGGGTGCAACATAATAGGTATTGATAGCTAGCTCTGCTTCCTCTATTTCCGGTATGGAACCAGGTTCCGGATCTGGAGTTTCTTTTGCACAGGAGAGAAATAATAATATGAAGAGGATTCCTTTTATCATAAGAAAAATGTTTTGCACATGCATAATATTAAGTAAATCTCGTATAATATGAACGAGAAGACTAAAAATTTGTTTTCTTCAGGCTAGGATTTTGACTTATAACACATTTTTATGGATAAACATCAATCAAAACCTAAACGTATTTTTATCTCTCCCCCTCATATGGAAGGAGCTGAAATCGAATACGTGAAGAGAGCCTTCGATCATAATTATATAGCTCCAGTTGGTCCCAACGTGGATGAATTTGAAGAGGTAATCTCTGCATACACGGGTGTTAAGTATACTGCAGTATTAAGCTCCGGAACCGCGGGTATCCATCTTGGACTTATCATACTTGGTGTGGAAAGAGGAGATGAGGTCATCGTGTCGAGCTTTACCTTCTCTGCCTCCGTAAATCCCATTGTTTACCTGGGGGCCACCCCGGTACTGGTGGATAGTGAACCCGGCACCTGGAACATGGATCCGGTCCTCCTTGAAGAGGCCATCAGGGAAAGAAGACGCCTGGGCAAAAAGGTCAAGGCCATTGTAATTGTTCATTTGTACGGTATGCCTGCAAATATGAGCGAAATCATTCGCATTGCCAGCGAATACGGCATACCGGTCATTGAAGATGCCGCGGAGGCCCTGGGTAGCAGATATGATGGAAAGCATCTGGGTTCTTTTGGAAAGATAGGGATTCTCTCCTTTAACGGAAATAAGATTATCACAACATCAAACGGGGGAGCTTTGTTCTCTGATAATAAGGAACATGTTCAAAAGGCCAGGTTCCTGGCCACTCAGGCACGCGACCAGGCTCCTCATTATCAGCACAGCCACATCGGGTATAACTACCGCATGAGCAATGTCCTTGCAGGTATTGGTCTTGGCCAGATGGAGGTGATTGATCTTCGGGTAGAACAAAGAAGGGCCAATTTCAAATTCTACAAGGAAAATCTGGGCTTGATGGATGGCCTGCGCTTTGTGGAAGAGCCGGATGAGCGCTACTTCTCAAACCGCTGGCTCACCACCATTCTCATAGATCCGGACAAAGCCGGCAAGACACGTGAAGAACTTTATCTTGCCCTTGAAGATGAGAACATTGAATCAAGGCCCCTGTGGAAGCCCATGCATCAACAGCCGGTCTTTTCATCATGTCCAGCCTTTCTGAACGGGATTTCAGATGCACTTTTTGCCAAAGGCTTATGTCTGCCATCAGGTTCAAACATGTCCGACACAGACAGGCAATTTGTTCTCGACTCAATCATCGCGGTTTTTGATAAATGATTAATTTTGCGACCAATTTTTGAAGTAACAGTATAAGAGCGCCAGTATGAATATTACCTCACTATAT
>SPBY01000638.1 GCA_004525825.1 Bacteroidia bacterium | reverse complement strand
GATTTTTTCATATTGTGAGGACATCAATATCCCACGACTTCAAAATACGAATAACTTAAAGGCCTGATTCATCGATTTGACCAAAACGGGATAAGCCTTGAGTAGAACGGACAAAAACAGTCACAAAAAAAAAGAAGCCGCAAAAAATGGCAGCCTTAGTTATTGTTAAAGAGAGTTTCCTTGGACGAATGGTCCAATTCCTTTGATGAAACTTCCCAATGGGTATTTTGTCACTATTTTAGCTCTTCTGCCAGGAAGGCAAGCAAATTGTATGAGACGGTTCTGGCCCCAAAATCATTCAAATGGCCATAGTCGCTGGCATAGTAATCAGGCATGCACGGATAATCGCTTCCCTTGTACCTGTAGGTTTCCATGGTTCCATCGGGACGGGTGACTTCAATGCCTGCCAGATCGAACACCGGCAATATTCCGTCAAACTCCGCGAGTATCTTCCGATTAAACTCAAACAGCTTGATATTCTGAAGGTAACCATAGGGAGCTCTGCCCAGGACTTTCTTGGCTGAGGCCCTCCATCCTTTCTGAACAGCCATAGCCGGAACGGTAGATACCAGGAAGTTGATGTTAGTGTACTTGTCCTTCAGGTGCAGCATCTTCTCGCTAAAGTAAACAAACAGATCATCCACGTCTGTACTTTCATGGAAGTCCGCATAACAGAACTTGAAGAAGGCAATGACGTTCTCCTCCTCAGGAATCTGGTCCACCAGGGTGACAAAATCGTCCACTTTCCCTCGGGGATCCCCGTTGGTGCCCACCATAAAATGGACAAAGGAGGCCTGCGATACTGAAGCAAAATCCCTCGATAATTCCATTGAAAGATCAATGCCCGTCTCCTCCTCCCACTGCTGCACTCCGTCAAGGATATTGTTACCCACGGACTGATGCCCGAAATACACTTTCTGGTCCGCCAGCTGCCTGATGAATTCCCCTGCGTCCTGTGTTCCACTTCCATACATCTTGTAAAACTGGTCCATTTCAAATGACTGTTTCTGACATCCTGTTACCAAAAACGCCGCCAAGGCAGCAGCAGTTGCCAGTCTAAACATGATTCTTTTCATCCTATCAAGCTTTTCTGCATAATATTAAATCAAGCCCTGGTCCACCATGGCATCGGCCACCTTCAGGAAGCCTGCAATGTTGGCCCCCTTCACATAGTCCACATAGCCATCCCCATTGGTGCCATACTTTACGCAGTTCTCATGAATGTTGGTCATGATGTGGTGCAGACGGTCGTCCACCTCTTTCCTGCTCCAGTTGATCTTCATGGAGTTCTGGGCCATCTCCAGCCCGGAAGTGGCCACACCCCCAGCGTTGGCAGCCTTGCCCGGGGCATATAAGACCTGCTTCTCCTGGAACTTCTCAATGGCTTCAGGGGTGCAGGGCATGTTGGCTCCTTCACAGATACAGATGCATCCATTGGCAATCAGCGTATCCGCATCCTTAACGTCCAGTTCATTTTGTGTGGCACAGGGAAGGGCAATGTCCACTTTCACCTCCCAGGGTCTTTTCCCCTGTACAAATTGGGCACTGTCAAACTCCAGGGCATAGGGGGCCACAATATCTTCGTTGGAAGCGCGAAGCTCCAGCATGTACCCGATCTTCTCGCCTGAGATTCCTTCGGCATCGTACACATATCCGTCCGGACCCGAGAGGGTCACCACCTTGCCGCCCAGCTCGGTCACTTTCAGGGCAGCTCCCCAGGCCACGTTCCCAAAACCTGAAATGGCCACCGTCTTGCCGTCAAAGGTTTCTCCCCGGGTGGCCAGCATCTCCTTGGCAAAATAGACACATCCAAAACCGGTGGCTTCGGGCCTGATAAGCGATCCGCCCCAGTTAATCCCTTTTCCGGTGAGCACGCCGGTATTCTCCCTGGCCAGTTTGCGGTACATGCCGTAGAGGTAACCGATCTCCCGGCCACCTACCCCAATGTCTCCGGCAGGTACGTCGGTATCCGGACCAATGTTGTTCCACAGCTCCATCATAAAAGCCTGGCAAAAACGCATGATCTCTGCATTGGATTTCCCTTTGGGATCGAAATCGGAACCCCCTTTGGCGCCACCCATGGGCAGCGAGGTGAGGCTGTTCTTGAAAATCTGCTCAAAACCCAGGAACTTCAGGATGCTCAGGTTCACGCTGGGGTGAAATCTCAGACCACCCTTGTAGGGCCCAATGGCGTTGTTAAACTGAATCCGGTAGCCCAGGTTCACATGTACAGTTCCCTGATCGTCGGCCCAGGGCACCTTGAAAACAATGAGACGGTCGGGCTCAATGATCCGGTCCACAATGTTGGCCGAGCGGAAATGGGGATTCTCATTGTATACTTCCTCAATGGATTCAAGGACCTCGCGAACTGCCTGGTGGTACTCTACCTCACCCGGGTGCTTCTTAACCAGGTTGTTCATGATGGTATCTACGTTCATAGTGGTAT